>NZ_SNUT01000005.1 GCF_012027615.1 Thermococcus sp. 21S7 | reverse complement strand
AGGGTTGTGAAGTGTTCGAATTGTGGGTTTGAGGCTGATAGAGATGTGGTTGGCTCTTGGAATGTTCGTTTGAGAGCCTTGAAGATGTGGGGAGTCACCGTTCCCCCCGAAAGCCCCACGATGAAGAAGGGAGTGGGAAAGGTTGTCCGTAACGACGCTTACGAACTTTACACAAGTTACGGCTAACCAGAACGGTTAAGGCCCGTTGCTACCGCATCACCGCAGCGAACGGCGAGGCTTCCAAAAGAAGAACGTAACGGAATAGAACCGGAATCATCGGATGCAAGGCTCGAACGGGTGAGAACTCCAGCGGGTCAAAACTCCAGAACAGGCCGTTAGAATTCTGGTGGTCCCGCGGCCCGGATTTGAACCGGGGACCTGCGGATCTACAGTCCGCCGCCGCTCCCAGGCTAGGCTACCGCGGGACCCTACAGTCAGCCCGTTCCATAGTGCCCCGGGTAGGTTTATAAATTTTTCTCCCGACTCCAGGGGGGTGGGAACATGAGGCTCTACGAACCAGTTACACTCGCCATGCCCCTCGCAAAGGAGGTGGGAGAGTTCATAAGGCGCAAGGGCAAGTTGCCAGGCGGCGACGAGCTTCGCGAGATGCTGAAGGGCCTCGGCCTTGAGGAGAGCTGCCTCGACCGCGGACTGGCCCTCTACCGGAGCAGATTCGTCATAGCCCTTGCATTTCCAAGGGAGGAAACAGTGATCGTGGACGCCATCTCCTCCAGCGGTGAGCTCAGCGACGCCCTGGAGGTCATAGCCTACCACGACAGGAAGCTCAGGGCCTTCGTGGTCGAGATTCTCCCAACCAACGACCTCGAATACGAGGGCAACATCGGCATCGAGCCGATAATTATAGACGAAAAAACCCTCGAACCCAAGAGCAACCCTGTTCTAGGCCACTTCGAAGAGGATGAAGAAGGGCTCTTCCTCGTCATAGACCACTGGACCTACGAGCGCTGGAATGAGGAGGGAGACTCAAGCATCTGCCCGGTATGCGGCGGGGAACTGACCTGGAAAGGGGAGAAAGCCTACTGCCGGGACTGCGGCTACGGCGTGAGGGTGGTGAAAGGATGAGCAGGGCGACCAAAACCCAGCTCGTGAAGTACTCCAGGCTGGCCCACGAGAGGGGACTCACGGCCGCCTTCGGCGGAAACCTGAGCATCAGGAGGGGAAACCTCGTCTTCATCAAGGCCACTGGAGCCGTCATGGACGACATGACGGCCGAACAGGTCGCCGTAATCGACATGAGCGGAAGGCAGGTCTCCGGGGTGAGGCCGTCGTCGGAGTACAGGCTCCACCTCGCTGTTTACAGAACGAGGCCCGACGTCAAGGCTATCGCCCATCTGCACCCGCCGTATTCCATAGCCGCGTCGACGCTGGTGGAGGGTGAACTGCCGATAATAACCCCCGAGGCCGAGATATACCTCAAAAGAATCCCGATAGCCCCGTTCAGGCCCGCTGGGACGGAAGAGCTGGCGGAGGTCACCTCGGGGGCCCTTCAGAACTCGGACGCGGCGATAATGGCCAAACACGGCATAGTGACCGTAGGGAAAACCCTCAGGGAGGCGTTCTACAAGGCCGAACTCGTCGAGGAGAGCGCGAAGCTCTGGTACATGGGCAGAAAAGTGTGACCCTCCGTTCCTTTATTTCCCCCAGAAAACGCAGGGAAATGAGCGTAAAAAGAAAACGCTCACTTGACCTGCTCAAGGGCACCGAGGACCTCCCAGATGATCGTCCTCGTGTGCATCGGCATGTTCGGGTCCTCGCTTATCTCCTCAAGGATGGCTATGGCGTCGGCGGCCCTGACGGCCGGCTCCTTGCTCTCGTCGAGGAGGGCCTCGATGGCCTGCTCGGCGGCGCGCCTTATGTTCCGGGGAACAACGGTATCCTGAACGACCTGCTCCTTGAGAACCTGCACGATCTGACCGATGAGCTCGCTCATTCTATCACCTCCTTTTCTAAAGAATTGTTACTAAAACTTTCCCGGATTATCTTAAGCTTTCCTAACTAAAAAGCTTTTCGGTCAGCATCGAAAGAGGAGGGGAGAGCTCAGAACTCTACACCCTTCCTCGCGAGGATTCCTTTCTGGTAGGGGTGCTTAACCTCCCGCATCTCAGTCACGTAGTTGGCCAGCTCGAAGAGCTCCTCCGGGCAGTAGCGGCCGGTCAAGACCAGTTCCGTGTGCGGGGCTTTGTTCCCGATGAGTTCCTTGACCTCATCGACGTCGAGCATTCCGAAGCCGAGGGCGACGCATATTTCGTCAAGAATAACCAAATCCCATTCGCCGCTTGAGACGATTTCCTTCGCGCGCGCCAGGGCCTTCTTCGCCGCCTCTATGTCGTCCGGCTCGGGCTTCCCGTGAACGAACTTCGGCAGGCCGAAGGACTCTATGACGGCACCGCACTCGGCTATCTTCTTCTGCTCCCCGTAGACATCGGGCGCCTTCATGAACTGGAGGATGATGACCTTTCCGCCGGAGCCGAGCATCCTGACGGCCAGGCCAAAGGCAGCAGTTGTCTTTCCCTTCCCGTTGCCGGTGTAGATGTGAACGAGGCCGAGCTTGTCCTTCCAGGACATGTGGATTCACCGAGGTGGATATAATTGCCAGAGGTTTTAAAGGGTGTTGGAAGGAGTAGGAAAATGATTAAATTCTCGCTGGTGCAAATCCCAGAAGGGTGAAACCAGATGGCGGACTACTTCTTGATATCCCTCTCAAACAAGGAGAATCTGAAGCTCTGCATAAAACATGCCCTCGCAGGGTTCACAAACAGCATAAACGGTCTCTGGACATTTTTTGATATAGACGTCGGAGATTATGTCTCATTTTTATATGGAGCGCGGGTCAGGAACCTCTACAGGGTCACCGAGAAAGTCGCATATAAGAACGCCGAGAATCTCCCTCCCTGGCCGCGGATAACATTCAGGTCAAAGAGGACGTATTATTTTCCGTTCCGACTGTTCCTAAGACAAGAAAGGGAATTCAACGAGCCAATGGTCAGACCTGAATTCTCGTATGTAGCCGAGAACCTGCTCCTGCGAGGAGGGTATAGAAAGACACATTTCCAAGCAGATACCGTGACATTTTATAACGTTTCTGAAATGGGAACAGTCTTTGATGGCGAAACTGAGCATCTGGAGTTAAATGCCGAAACGTTCGAACCCACGATTGTTTTCAAGAGAGAAAATCAGAGGATTCCCGAGAAGTTCTATTTCAAGGAACTTATACTCCAGTCCCTCGTGAGGAGGAAAATCCAGAACTCCATCCTTAAAGACGTTCTGAAGATTTTCGGCGTTGATAACGCACCAGATGAATTTGAAGTTTTGGGAGAGAAGGCCCTTCCCGAAGGATACGTTGACCTGTTCATCAAGCTAAAACATCCCACAGGATCGAACAAATATCTGCTCGTTGAAGTCAAGACAGGAAAGGCACAAAGGAAAGATCTGGAACAATTGAGGAGGTACCTGCGCGAGTTTACCAGTGAAACCGTCGGGGGATTGCTAATTGCCAAAGACTTCTCAAAATCCACCATAGGACATTCCGAAATCCTACCGGTCAGATATAATTTCAAGAATTTAGACATCTCGGCTGAATACAGCTATGAAGAACTCCTGAAAATGCTGGAATTGGAGGTTATAGTATGAGAATGAGACTGTTTATGGTTATAACATGGAGAGTAACTTACTCATCGCCCCGATGAACGTATGTTGACCTCAAGAATGTCCCCCAAAGTTTGTGATTTTTCCTCACATCCCTATTGTGGTTTATGTTCTTTGGTTCTCTAAAAGAATGCAGTTCCAACTCGGCTCTCGAAGAGGGTTTGCTCATTTTAGCGCTCCATAGGAGCGCGAGTTGGAGTAAACCCACTTAAAAGCGGGCGCTTTTATCCAGAGTTTGCATTGATTAAATGCCTATTGAAGGGTTTTACCTAAGAACAGCGCCTGAAGGGCGCCAATGGAAAAACACGCTCAAGAATAGCGAGTTTTAAGCAAACCCGCCTGAAAATGAACCCTTTTAAAAAAGCATGCCAACTTTGATGAAACTTTGCGCAGGCAAAGTTTCTGGGGACGAGGGGGCGAAGCCCCCGGAGGATTAAGGAATAAGGAAGGTGGGGAAACGTAGTTTCCCAGGTTTTTAGAGAAAAACGGGGTTTTGTGGGGCGGAGCCCCACTCTGGGGGTTTGAGAGTACAGAGAGATAAGGGGGCGGAGCCCCCTTGTCTTTCGTTCTGGGGCCAGGGCCGGGATTTGAACCCGGGCTAGGGGATCCACAGTCCCCTGTGCTAACCAGGCTACACCACCCTGGCCATTTCCAGCTAAACCTTTTGGGTTAGCTTTATAAAGTTTTCGACGGAAGGGGCTGAAGGAGAGAGCTGAGACCTTTTACATACCATAACTAAGAGCTGGGGCGAGATTTAATGCGGTAGAAGCCCAGGGAGGGTCTGGCGTGAAGGCAAAGCGCGAAGCACTCGTGAGTCTCTTCAGGGCAATGAAAGAGGAAAAAGTGGATGAGGACATAATTGATCTCCTCCTGCTCGTAAACTCCATCAACGGCGTTTACACTACCTCCTCCTGCTCCGGAAGGATAGGGATTATCGAGGAACCTGCTCTGGGGGCAAAACCCCTCAGCAGATGGCTGGTAAAGGTTCACCGCCCGATTGAGTTTGATGAGGCCATGAGAGCACTCGAAAACGCCGAGAGGGGCCTCATATTCCTCAAGAGCCAGCCGCCAATATTCCACGTCGTTGCCGAGGACATTGAGAAAGCGAAGAGACTCCACGAGCTTGGCCTAGCCAGCGGCTTTAAGTACACAACCTTCAAGGTGGTCTCGAAGCGCTATCTCGTGGAGATAAACGCCACGGAGTACCTGACGGCACCGCTCGGCAGGGATGGAAAAGTTCTTGTGGACGATGAGTACCTCCGTTTCGCCGTTGACCTTGGCAACGACATGCTGAGACGGAGCAAAGGCCGGCTGCCACGGCTTGAGGAGAAATTCAGAGCACTACGGGAGGAGTTCGGCGAGGACGAGCTGTTCTACGAGCTGGCGGGGGAGTTTGGTGTTGGAAACCTTTAAAAGTGATGGCCCGTCACTAGTGATGGGGTGTTCACTTTGTTCAGCACCAGACCGATAAGGGATGAAAGAAACCTTCATGGGGGACCCACAGGAAAGCGGTTAGGGAACTCGAAAAAGTCGTTGATGAAGGCGACTTTGTGGCAATTTTAGGTTCAAGGAGAGTTGGAAAAACCAGCGTCATCAACGTCTTCCTCAACAAGCACCACTCGAAATATAATTACCTTTATTATGACCTGGCCTTTGGGATGGGGCGTGAGGCAATAAGTTACACGGAACTCGTCCCCGTTTCGACGAACATGCCAGAAGGGCTTGAATACTCCGCCACGCTAAATCTCGGAATTGTGAAAATGGACGTTAAACCGAGGGGAATCGCCGAGTTCCAAAATGCGTTTCTGAACCTCCTCAGGCACCTGAACAGGTCGGGAAAGAAAACGGTGATTGTGTTTGACGAGGCTCAAGTTCTCCCAAGGTTTGCACCGCTGAACATGCTCGGCATGCTCCAGACGATTTCGGACGGCTTCGAGAACGTGACAGTAATTCTTTCTGGCTCGATGCCCGGCCTGCTGGAGAGAATAATAAACCCATCCGGAGACAAGCCCTTCTTCGCGAGATACGTTGAGAAGATTCACGTCCCTCGGTGGACGGTTGAGGAAAGCGTTGAATACCTGAGAAAGGGTCTTTCAGATGCTCCAGAGGAGGAGCTTTACGAGGCCGCCCGGGAGCTTTCAAACGTTCCCGGTTTCCTGGCGTATTATGGCAAGCTGAGACTCAAGGGGAAGTCTCATGGGACGGCACTAACAACTGCCCTTCATCACGCAGTCAAGCTTTGGAAGAAGGATTTAAGAGACTTCATTAGGATATACCGGTCTCCCGCGTATATAATAGCTCTGAAAAGGGTTGCCAAGGGGCCCTCGTATGGTGTGACGACCGAGGAAATCGTTACTGAGATAACATCTGTCGTGGGAATCTCTGAGAGAAGGGCAAAGGAAGTTCTCAAGAACCTCGTTGATGGTGGATTTTTGATAAAACCAAAGCGAGGCGTTTACCAGATTCCAGAGCGCCCCTTACGGCAGGCGATTCTCGAAACAAGAGTGGAAGAAATTGGGAGCCCCGTTTAATAACTTTGCCTTACCCCATCTCGTTCCACTCTCTGTTTCCGTAGCGCTTCTCAATGAGCTCTTCAACCAGCTCCAGCTCATAATCGGTGAGCCCACCCTCCTCGGGCTCAAAGGCACTGAAGAAGCTCTCCTTGAGCAGTTCGTAGGCCTCCCAACGGCTCAGAGCTATGCCCTCGCGCTCCAGGGTGGTTACGCGCTCCCAGATGCTCGAAACGCCCTTGTCGGCGAGCTTTGCCTTGGAGACCCTCAGAACCTTTCCGAGTATCTCGACGCGCGTGGAGTACATGAAGGTGCCGTGCTGAAGGATTACCCCCTTCCTCCTCGTCTGTGCGGAGCCGCTGATTTTTTTCCCGTTGGCAACGATATCGTTCAGGCCAGAGAAGCCCGCCTCAAGGCCGAGCTCTTTCAGCGCATCAACCAGCGGGCCGGCTAAATAGCGGTAGCTGCTCTCAACGTTCCTGAGCATTGGGTGGTAGTCATCGCCGACGATCACCGAGTATGTTATCTCCCCAAATTCGTCGTGGAACACCGAACCGCCGCCGGTTATGCGCCTGACGACGGGAATGCCGAGCCTCTTAGCTTCTTCGAGGTTGACGTCGTGGACGACGCTCTGGAAGCGGCCTATTGTTACCGAGCTCGGCGAGAACGCATAGAGTCTGACCGTGTCGGGAACTTTTCCCTCGATTCTGGCGCGCATTATCGCCTCGTCTATGGCCATCTGAACCTCGGGCCTTGCAACGATAAGCGGGATGAACCTCATGGTACCACCATGGTTAAAAGGTGGTGAGCGTTTTTAAGCCCAGCGATGATGACGCCCAAGCCCTCCTGACGGGTGATGAGAGCGGTCACCACTGAGCAACCTTTGCTCCCGCAAAGCTTGACCAAAAGGGGTTTACTGTTAAAGAAAACCTCTGAGACCTGCAGGCTCTCAAAAAGGGCTCTATGATATTCGGGTTTGCGTTAAAGGGACCCATGTATGGGTGTTTTACTCCCAACCTAGCGCCCGTTGGGCGCTTAAAACAGCAAAACTACTGTAATGAGAGGATAAACGAGCAAACCCAATACAAAGAGATAATTACAAAAAAACATGCCAGCTTTGATGAAACTTTTGCACAGCCTTTAAGAAAGGCTGGCGAAAAGAACGCCCTTCTTCTCAAAAGAAGCAAAAAATCAGTCGTGCACTAATAAAAGAGCAAATTCACAGAGGGTTTAACACTACAACAAAACCCCCTAAGATAGTTTCAAATTCATATCAGCGCCCTTCGGGCGCCTTCTTAGAGTGAAACACTCGGAAGTGAAGCAAATTTGACAAAAACCCCTTCCAAAACCTGCAATTTCCAGAAAGGCACTCAACCTTCCGCCAGTGCTTTCGTCAGAAAGGGCTGTTCGGGGACGTGGGGCGTAGCCCCCCGGAGGAGTAAGGAATGAGGAAGGTGGGGAAACGTAGTTTCCCAGGTTTTAGAGAAAAACGGGGTGCGGGGTAAAACCCCGCATCGGGGGTTTGAGAGTACAGGAAGCTTTTGGGAAAAGCTTCACCAAAAGGGTCCCTTTCTATTAAATTGAAGAGGAAGGCTAAAGCGTGCACTCTAAAACTCCCCTTGAAGAGGGGATTTAACAACAAAACCAGCTCTTGAACAGTTTCACATTTATTCTGGCGTCCTTCGGACGCCTTGAGAAGAGTGAAACACTGCAAGAGTGCCAGTTAAAAGTAATCCCAAGAAAAGAGAAGGAGAGTCTAGTTGTACGCCATCTTTCCGCCAGCGCCTCGTGGGAAGCGAAGCTTCCCAACGTGTTGAGACGAAAGTCTCAACATGCGAAGCAAAGGGCTGTTGGTCAGGGGCCGATTAGCTCCTCATCGCGCCGCTCGGCCACCTACCCTCACATCATCCCAGGCCGAGGTGTTCCCTTATGATCAGGGGGATGAGGCCTATCTTCGGGAAAACCATCAGGGCCTTGTCCTCAACCGCGTAGGCCGGAACGCAGGGTATCATTCCGTAGGGGGTTGGGTAATCCGGGTCGGGTGCCCAGTTGTTGTCCCCCCACGTTACGAAGCATTTCTCCACCTTTCCGCCTAGCTCGACGGTCGCTATCCCCCTCACGCGGTGAATTATCGGGTACTCGTAACCGGGGCGCTTGTAAACTATGACATCGTTCACGTGCACGTCGTCTATGTTCTCCTCGCTTATGCCTTTGAGCAGGACGACGTCACCGCGGTAGAAGACCGGCTCCATGGACTCGCTCACCACTATCACGAGGGGCGCATCCGTGTGAAGGATTATCTTAAGACCCGTTTGAAGGGCAAAAACCGCGAGCAGTGCCACAAGTATCCACGCTAAATCCTTCTTCCATGAGTCCTCCATTTCAGCGCCTCCATGAGTGTGCTTATTCTCGCAGGTATGGCACCTATCGCGGTGCACGTTTCAAGGCTCACCCGCTTCCCCGTAATGTCCATATGATAGCGAGCGGTCTTAAAGATTTCCTTCGGAAGACCGTGCCTGCCGAGGCCAACCAGAAGGAGGAAACTCTCACCGTGGAGGGCCCTCTCCGCAAGCTCCAGCGGGGTTATCTCCTTCTCCCCGCTCGGCTTCCTCGTCGTTGCAACCGGAATCCCAAACTGAGGCGGAAAGCCCTTCCTGGGGAACTCCAGAAGGTGGAAGCGGTTTCCCCCGGCCAGCTCAAGGAGATACCTGCCTCCCTCGCCGATGGTGGTGTGGGAGCTTATCTCGCGGGCAACGTCAACCGGTTTGCCCTCGAAAGGAAACCCCACGAGCGCGAGGTGGAAGCCGTAGGCGTAGGCTATCGGCCCTGCCCTGGCTATCGCCCTTAGGTGGGCCTCGTGGAGTTTTTTAGGGTCGTATGTGTTGTAAAGCGCCAGCGTCAACATCTTTCCTCACCCAGAGTGGCCAACAAAGGTTTATAAGGATTTAGAACGGATTAAATAGTTAGTATGACGACGCGAGAGGAGATAGAGTTACTGATTGAGAGGCGATACTACGCGGAGGCCCTAGAGGAGGTTTACAGCTTAGATGACCCGTTAGAACAGATTGAAGTCTTAACGGACATAGTTACTGCTATAAAAAAACGAAACGGGCCAGTGGAGTGGATACCCGATATAATGGATGATGCGATTTACATATCAAAGAAACTGAGGGATCCCTCCACAAGAGCCGCCGCGTGGGCGAGAATTGCTTCAACGTTTTCTGTAACAGGCTACTACGAGGACGCGGCGGAGTTCTTTGACATGGCCGTGGAAGAAGCGGAAAAGATAGAGAACCCGATAGAAAGGGGAATAGTTCTCTCAACACTGGCATACCACCTGGCAGTGGCAGGTTATAACGAAGAGGCCTATGAGATGTTTAACACGGCCTTTGACACCATAATCGGAGCGGAGATAAGCTACAACCTCAAGGTAGACGGCATAATAAGAATCGGCGAACTCCTGGAGAAGGCAGGGGATACGCTCCCCTCAACCAAGGCCCTCAACTTCTACAGGATGGCCTTCGACATATTCGATAAGCTCCACGTCAACCAGCGCGCGGCGGTGGTCGAGAAGAAGATAGAGCTCGCCCTAACCGTTTACGACGTCGGTCTTCCACCCATAAGGCAGGCCCTCCTTGAGGGAAGGAACCACTACGCCCTCGCGCTCATAGAGAAGAAATACGCCGGCGTCGTGAGACTCATCGGAGAACTGGAGGTCGCCCTCTGGATGAAGAGGGTCAACAACGTAGAGTACCTAGACGTAGTGGACAAGGCGTTCGAACACTGCGAGAGCCCGCGCTTCACTGAGACGAACGTTCAGAAGATAGCCCGGCTCCTGACAGAACTCGGAAGCCTGAAGAGGGCGCTTGAATTCGCGAGGGAGATAAAGGACGTTCGCAAGAGGAGCGATGCACTCAGGGCGATAGCACTGGAGCTGGCAAAGCGGAAGGAGTTCGAAGAGGCCAGAGAAATCGTGAGGAGCATACCCGACCCCAGGATAAAAACCGAAGCACTGACTGAGGTAGTGGCCATAGAGGAAGCCAGTGAGGGAAGATGATATTCGACGCCCATTCGGACCTCCCCACCTTCGTCTACGATGAGAGAAAGGCAGGAAAAACGCGCGTCCTCGAAGGGAACTGGCACTTCTTCAACGGCTGGGTTAGTTCGAGGGTTATGGCGATATGGACGAGGCCGGACAGGCGAAAGGACGCAACCGTTTACGGCTTCGAGGTTTTGAACGCCTTTCTCAAGGACGTCGAGGAGAGCGAGCGCTTCGAACTCGTGACGACGGTCGATGGCATGAAGAAGGCCGTCGAGGAAGGAAGGGTCGCTCTCTGGCTCGGCCTTGAGGGCGGCGAGCCCATAGGTGAGAGCATCCACCTCCTAGAGGTCTTCTACCGCCTTGGACTGAGGGTTCTAACGCTCACCTGGAGCCTGCGCAACGCGATAGGCGACGGGGTCTTTGAGAGAACCGGCGGGGGGCTCACCAATTTCGGTCGGGACGTCGTTGGAAAGGCCGAGGAGCTGGGAATCGTCATTGACTTGAGCCACATAAACGAAGCCGGCTTCTGGGACACCCTGGACGCGACAGCCTTTCCGGTCATAGCCTCCCACTCCAACGCGAGGAGACTCTGTGACCACCCCCGAAACCTCACCGACGAGCAGATAAAGGCTATAGCGGAGCGCGATGGCGTCATCGGGGCAGTGGCCATTCCAAGCTTCGTTCACAGGGATCATGCAACGCTGGAACGGTACATGGAGCACATCGCGTACATGGTCGACCTGGCCGGCTACCGGCACGTCGGCCTCGGCTTCGACTTCGTCTACTACCTCCCCGGCTGGAGCGGAAGGAGCGTCGAGGGCTTCGAGAATGAATCGAAGATTCCTGCGCTCATTGAAAAGCTGAGGGAGAACTTCAGCGAGAAAGAGGTGGAGGCGATAACCTCCAAGAACTTCGAGCGCGTTTTTGAGAGGGTCGTGGGATGATCACCTCTTAAGGAACCGAGGCAGGCCTGTATAGGACCTGCGGAGCATCCTAAAAGAGTCGCCGAGTCTTCCGAGCTTTAAGAACCTCGGTCTTCGATAAGCCCCTCCCCCCACCTCATCAAAAAGCACAAAACGCCAGGGGGGACAGTGCATCCTCACCTTCTCTACCTTCGAAACCCTGTAAATTCCCCGGTGTATATCACGGTACCTCTCATCCATGCCCTCCTTTTTGCCCCGGATGTACGCCCTCTCCGCCTCATTCAAAAGGTGCTCGGACCTGGCCCTCGAATACACATCCTTCCTCAGCTCCCTGGCCCAACCACTCCATTCCGAATGTCCCCCGTAGCCTATCAGATATCCGGCCAGATATGCCCTCTCGACGGTGTTCTCCTCCTCCAAGACATCCTTCAGACGTATCTTCCTCTTAGAGTCCCCATCCATTACTCCTCACCAAGGGGAGATTCGTTAAGAACCACCAGACCGTTACTATCGAACTTCACTGGAAACATCCTGGTGTGATGCTTCGTGCGTCTCATCTTGAGAACCTGCAGGGCCCTTACCATCTCGGAACCGTCGTCGTTCATGAAGTAGTGGAGCATTATGACGCCGTCCGCTATGTAGTGCTCCTCGGTGTACCTGTCGAGGTCGGTCATCTCAGCCACGAGGAGGGTCGTTATCCCCATGTCCTCGATAACCCGGATGAAGTTCGAAAGTTCGGCCCGTTTCTCTGCGGGGTCGCCCGTCCGGAATTCTATGGCGGTCAATGGGTCAATAACAAGCCTGTTTATTCTGTTCCTCTCCGCAAGTTCCCGCACCTGCATCAGGACCCCTCCCCATGTGGGGGGCTTTCCTGAGCGCCGCCAGAGATCCTTTCCGAAGTCGCAGAGGATTAGCTTACCGGACTTGACGTAGACCCACACGGAGGGATCAAAGCGAGCCATGTCCCTTACGACTTCATTGGGGTTGTGTATAAGGGAGACATAGGCCGCCCTCTCGCCCCGTCTCGCACCCTCCAGCAGAAAATGCATCGCAAAGGTGGTCTTACCGCTTCCGGGCGGGCCTATGAGGAGGTACGTCTTACCCGGCAGGAGCCCGCCCTCGATTATCTCGTCAAAACCCCTAACGCCGCTCGGTATTCTCTCGGGGAGGCCCATCACCACCACCCCAGTTATATTTTAAGCGGAACTCATATAAAAGGGTACCCACAGCTGTACCAGAGTGGTGGGGTTTCATGGACGAACTGTACTTTTTAACATCAAAGGACGCGAGGAGAATGCTCCTTCTGCGGGAGAGAATTCGGCTCAACCTCGACCTCAGAAAAACCAGCAGGGTGTGGGAGATACGGCGGGAAGGGGACGAGTTCGTCTTCCCCGACGGAACGCGGGTCTCGAAGGAGGTCGTTGAGAGAATCGCAAGGGACGAGGGAGGCGTTTACTTCGTGAGGGGCGGCGTCTACAAGGCGGCGATAGCGGGGGAGGGCTTTTACAAGCTCGTGCCAACGATTCCGCCGACGATTGAGATAAACGGAATAAGGATGCACAGGACGAAGGAAGTGAATCCGCTCCAAGACACGAGGAACAAAGTGGACGCGGTGAAGCCGAAGGAGGGTGAAACGGTTCTCGACACCTGCATGGGACTCGGCTACACGGCGATAGAGGCTTCGAAGCGCGGAGCCTACGTCATAACAATCGAGAAAGACCCAAACGTCATCGAACTAGCGAAAATAAACCCCTGGAGCAGAGAGCTCTTCACGGGGGGAAAGATTCAGGTGATTCACGGGGACGCCTTTGATGTGGTGAAGCGCTTTAAGGATGAGAGCTTCAATGTCGTAATCCACGACCCGCCTCGCTTTTCACTGGCGGGACAGCTTTACTCCGAGGAGTTCTACCGTGAGCTGTTCAGGATCTTGAAGCCCGGCGGAAGGCTCTTCCACTACGTCGGCAATCCCGGAAAGAAATACAGAAGGAAGGACCTCCAGAAGGGCGTCATGGAGCGGTTGAGAAGGGCGGGCTTCGTCGGCGTTAAGCGCGTTGAAGAGGCACTTGGAGTCGTGGCGAGAAAACCGGAAAAGAAAGGAAAGTCATAGCCTCCGGAAAACGCGGTACATGACGGGGTCAGGAATCCTGTACTTTCCATGCCCAGCCGACTCAAGGAAACCGTAGTCAATCAGCCTGTTAATGTAGTTCCTCAGGGATCTGTCATCGATGCCGACTTTTCCTTTAATCTCCTCGAATCTTGCATAGCCAAACCCCTCGCTGAGCTCCGCAACGGCTTTCATTACAAGCTCGTACCTCGGGGACAGCTTGGTGAGCTCCCTGAACTCCGAGGCCACGTAGGCCATCGCCTTCTCAAGAACCCTCTCGATGGCATCATCGTGCGTTAGGCCATCAACCCTTGAAGCGCCGTAGTGAACGAGCCAGCCGGGAATGCCATCTAGGGTCCTGATTGTGGAGAGCAGTTCCTCGTCATCAACCCTCATGCCAACCTCATCAAAGCCCCTCTCAAGGAACTCAAGGCTCTCCGAGGGGTTAAAGCGGGGAAGACGAATCTTGACCTCGTACCTTCCGAACAGGGGTGAAGAGCCATCGTAGAGCTTCAAAAAGTTCTCAAGAACGCCAACCTGCGAGCCTGTGAAGACGAGAACAACGTTCTGAAGGGCGTCGAGAACCCAGGCAAAGAACCGCGTCATATCCTCGTTTGAAAACCTTAGGTACTGGGCCTCGTCGAAGGCCACTATGACCGGATTTCCCGCCCTGTTCAGGAGGGAGAAAACCTCAACGAGGTCCGGCTTATCGCCGAGGTCGAGCTCAACGGGACCGGGCTTAACGCCCTTCACCTTCGAGAGAACACTACCGACGACGTTGCGTCCAAGGAGAGCCCTGTAGACCTGCTCAGCTATGACCTTCTGAGGGTACCTTGAGTTCAGAGAAGTTGCCGCGCGGGTGTCTATTACTATGTGCGGGATTCCATCCTCGGCGAGCTCGTTGAGGGAAGCGTAGAGGAAGCTGGTCTTGCCTATCCTCCTCGGCCCGGTGATTAGAATGAAGTTCCTGCCCTTTCTCACGGCATTTCTAAAAATCAGGTACTCGGCCTTCCTGCCGAAGAGTTCGTGAATTGATGTCTTTGGACGAACATCAAACAACATTTAAGGACACCCCCCGAAAAGGGGGATGTCCAGAGGTGTATATAAAGGTGGCGGTTAAATCCCCCCGACCTCCTCCAGCTCCTCAAAGGCATCGAGGTTCGTGTAGTAATCCATCAACTCGGATATCTCCCTCCTCAGTCTGAAGCTCCTGGCTATCGCTATTCCAAAGCCTATTATCGACGGCCATATCAGGAGGAGCAGCAGTTTGGCGTCGCTTATCGGTATCGGCCTCGGGTCGGTGAAGCGGTTGAAGTTCCATATCATGAGGGCTATCATCAGCCAGGCAGTTGAGAAGTTTGTAAGCCCGCTGCCGCTCTCACCGAGCTTAAAGCCCGGAACGACGTCCTTCGTGAGGGGCGGGAGCAGGTTGCTCCCCATGAAGCCGAGCTGGTCCTCGAAGACGTGCAGCCACTGGCCTATCATCGAGGCGAGGGCAAGCTCGGTGGCGTGCCCGTAGCCTATCAGCCTAAAGAAGGTGAAGACGACGAGGCCTATTATCATGCCCATAGTGAGCGAGTGGCTGAAGCCGTGGTGCCAGGGCAGGAACCTGTCCTTGACGACGGTTTTTCCCTTGAACTCGGCTTTTCTGAAGGCAATCTCCGGGCCCGAGAAAGAATCAATCCGGGTGGGCTTAGGGTAGGTCTTGATGAAGGGAACGTCCACCTTCGCTATGCCGTACCTCCTGTACTCGGGAACGTCGCCGCCTATGGCAACACCGCCAGGGGTTACTATCGGCCCCATCTTCACCCGAACTTCTCTCTTCGGTGGATCCAGGTGAACAGTAAAGCGTCTGTAAACGTCTCCCGGGAGGCGAATGTTGTGTATCTTGACTATCCTTTCGCCCTCGCGGTAGGCTTCCTCGATTGCCCTTGCTATCGTCTCGGCTATGCCCTGCGGGTGGGGGGCATCGCTGACGACGAGCCTTAGGGAGCCGTCTTCATCAACGTCCACGTATCCGAAGACGAGGAGCTTCTTGCCTTCCTCGATTTCACCAAACTCCTCCTCGAAAAATCTGTAATCATCCCCGAAAGCCTCGACCGTTATCTCACCCGTTCCGTCGCTCAGGATGAAGACTATGCTCCTGTACTCCTCACTGACGAGGCGCTCGTTACCCTCGCCGTCTATGACCTTGTAGGAGACCCTCCCCGAGCCCCTGCTGAGCACTTCTCTGACCGTCCCCTCGACGGCGAAGAACTGATAGCGGTTTTTCCCGCTCAGCTCGCTGATTTTGACCAGTTTTGGAGCGTAGTGCTTCTTTTCGTCCCATGGAGCCGGGTCTATCTCGTAGTCCCTCCTCGCGAAGAACTTACCGAACTTGAAGTCAACGAAATCCGGAAAGTAGGCCGCTGCGGCCACTATAACGGGTATCAGTATCCCCGCCCTCAGGTCGGAGACGAGGGCAGGGAAAAAGGTGGCCGCGGCAAGTCCAGAGATGTAGTGTGTGAATCCCCTCATCGCGATCACCTCAGTCCGAGCAGGCTCATTATCTCACCGGTGTGTCCAGTCATGCTTATGAGCACCGGCAGTATCAATCCTCCAAGGCAGTAGCTTCTCCTCGTGTTAAATGCCGCCGCCATCATGCCTATGGCCGTTGATACCATCAGCACCACTACCCCCATCGGCCCAGTGAGCAGGTAGGATATCACCACCAGGGTCACTGCGACAACGTAGGAGAGCTTCCTGATGTGGACTATGTTGAAGCTCCTCGCTATGAACTTGGAGAGGTAGTAGGTGAAGAGGAAGCTTATCCCGGCGCTTAGGAGAATCGCCCCGATAGCGGCCAGGTACTCGGCGTAGCTCTTCGGAGTGTAGATGGAGCTGACGAGCCATGCCGCCGCTCCCCTCGTGAGCCTGAGCTGGGGCAGGAAAAGGAGTGTGAATGCTCCAACGTAGTAGATGACCCTGTTCACACCCTGACTTATGATGAAGGCGTCGTCCCCGCGCTGGCTCGTCATGTGCCCGGCCACGAGGGCGCCCATTCCACCGGTTATTATCGGATACACTGCCGCTATGGTTCCACCCAGCGCCCCGCCGAAGCTCGCCTTGAGGGTGTTGTAGATGCTGCTCTCGACCCTATCCTCCGGAACCTGCTCCAGCATCGGCGGATTGGAGAGTATGTTGAGTATCACCCAGGACATTCCGAAGAAGCCTATGAACATCGGAGTGAGCCTGGTGTATGCGCTCGTGGTCGGCAGGAGGTTCGTGTTCATGACGATGAAGCCCAGAATGCCTGAGAGGAAGAAGACGAAGATTCCACCGAGTATCTGCCTCCAGGCCATCCAGAGCCTCTGGAACGGCGTCTTCCCCCTATCGCCCTCCTTGGGCCACTCGCTCATGAACATGAAGACCACTATTGCGACGAGGAAGTAAGTGACGTAGGGGCTCGTGGCCTGGTATATCGGCGGCAGTACCCTCGGGAATATGAAGAGCGCCCCCACCACGAGGATGAGGGTCCCTGCCACCGCCCCGATGAGGTAGAGCAAAACCGCCTCATGTCCCCTCCCGAGCAGTAGGTACCTCTGCGTCGGAAAGAGGAGAAAGACGGCGCTCTCATCGGCAACGCTGAAATAGACGCTCGATATAGCACTCACGTAAGCATAGGCCACTATCGCCCCGATGGCGAAGAAGGGAAAGGCCTGGACGGGCATCAGCTCGCCGACGCCGAAGACGGCAACGAGTAGGGCCATGATGTTGAAGATGTGGAAGCCCGGAATCCACGATATGAGGGCGCCGAAGAGCACCCCCGCGAGGGACCAGAGCAGAAGGTCTGGAAGGGGAAGCATGGCCATCACCTCACCTCGATCGCATCGCCGGTGTAGGGGATGACCTCAACGGTCCCCTTGTACTCGGTCACGTAACCACAGACCCTGACCGTCTGGCCCTCGCTGAAGGTTAGCTGGGCCACGCTCTTTGGTATGAAGACCACGAGCCCGCCTGAGCCGTCGTCTATCGTCAGCTTGTAGAAGGTTCTGCCCTCGTACAGGTCAACTATCGTCCCCTCAACTATCACCGTTTTGCCCATCATATCTGTGGAGACGTCTCCGGTGGCCACTTTGGGCGAAGGAACGGCCTCAACGACCTCGATGGAGACCACCGCCTTGCCCTCTGCATCGTACGTAATCCTGATCACGCTTCCGGTTCCCACATTGAAAGGATTGGGGAGCAGGGAGCGGGCGACCTTCAGGGTAGTACTCCCGGTGTCGTCGTGAACGTCCATCATGTAAACACCGTCGCTGTAGTCGAGTCCGTCCCAGGTAACGGTCAGGTTGACCGTTCCCGCGGCGCTTGGGAGTTCCGAGACCTTCACCTCCCCGATTCCCGCGGTTCCTCCGGAGGGCTTTCCAGCCACCGCGACGGCATCGAGGTTGTAGACCACCACCTCTGGCTCATCCCTGTATTCCTCCACGTAACCGGCGAGGTAAACCCGGTCTCCGTTCTTGAGTTCTACCTTTCCAGCCCCGCCGGGTATGAAAACGGCTATTCCACCGCTCCCATCGTCAACGGTCAGTTTTAGACTGCTTCCAACGGAAGCAACGTCGAGCACGGTTCCGTTGACGGCAATCGTGGTTCCCCTGAGGGATGGCCCGACGTCCCCAGTGGCGAGAAGCTTCGCCGGAACAGGCTTGACCACTTCGAGGGACGTTATAGAGCCGCTCAGAGGGTCTGCCACGATTCTAAGCCCGCTACCGGTTCCAGCCTTGAACGGATTGGGAAGCAGGGAGCCGTTGACGTAGAGGCTGGCGCTTCCTGTTGAATCACGAACCCGCAGAACATAGTTCGGCTTTTCGTAGCCCATCGCCTCCCAGGTCACCGTGAGTTCAAGGGGCACCTCCGAGCTTCCAAGTTCGGCCAGGGTTCCGGGGGCGGGGCCGGATTCCTCAACCGCCACGATGGCCATTGGATTGAAGAGGACTATCTCAGGCTCGTCTCTGTATTCTTCCACGTAGCCGGCAACCTTCACGATATCACCCTTGACCGGGACGCGGGTCAGCTCGCCGGCAACGGAGCGCGGGACGAAGACCGGCAGGCTGCCGACGGTTATCTTCAGGTTTCCGGAAAGGTTCGCGACATCGGTAACCTTTCCTATCACCGCAACGATACGGTTCTTCATTTCGAGGGTCACTTCGTCGGGGCTAACCGGCACGGGCTCAACCGCCCTCACAACGGTGAGGTTTTCGCCCCCGATGGAATTCCGGCTCAGAACCATTCCCCTGATGACCACCTCGCTTCCCGTTCCCGCCTCAAGCGGGTTGAGGTTCAGGAGGACATCCCGCGGAACCGAGGCGAGCACACCGTCCACGTTGAGGTAGTACGTGTGGTTCTCGTAGAGAATCCCTCCGAGGGAGCCCCTGAGGTCAACGAGCCTGCCAACGTAGTCCCCAAGCTCCCCCGCACCGACCTCCGGGAGTCTTATCTCGGATTCTTCGACGGGCCTGCCCAAGGCTCTGAGGCCGTTGCCCGAGTAAACCACAATCTCAAGCTCCCCGCGGTACTCGTCAAGGTAGCCGGCCACTCTGACACCGAGGCTGATCGAGAGGTTGTGCAGGGTTCCGTTGCTCAGCTCCGCGAGGGCGGCGGAGGGTATGAACACAGCCACTTTTCCGGTTCCATCGCCTATGACCAGCTTGAGGTTTGATCCAGCGCGGGCAATCTCGTCGATGTTGCCCCTAACGGCAACGATCCGACCCCGCATGTCCCCCGTGAGGAACCCGATCGGAAGCTCCTCGGGTTTCTTTGCACTAACCGCTTCAGCGTACGCACCGACGAGCCTTCCATCGTCGCCCATTCTTCCGGCAACCTTAAGAACGCTGCCCGTTCCAACCTCGAAGGGATCGAGGGCGGCCAGAACGTCCCTCGACACCAGGACGTTGAGGTAGTTACCGCCTTCCACGAGCGTGAGAACGTAGCGTCCGGCCTCGTAGGACACCCCCACCAGCTCGCCCCTGACGTTCATGGTCATGCCCGGATACCTCTGGGCCTCCCCGAGCGGAACCTCCGGGGCTTCCTCTATCGGGGTTACCTGGAGGGCGGATAGGTTCCTGACGACTATCTCGGGTGAGGTGCCCTTGTAAAGATAGACCACCCCTGGAGCGTAAACCGTGTCCCCAATCTTAACGCTTACATTTTCCCCCACAAGGAGCACCCTGGGAACGAGAACGGTAACCTCACCCTCTCCTGTATCAAGACCCATGAGTATCCCCGAACTGACGTTGGAGAACTCCGTGACTATGCCCTCGGCCGCGACGTACGTGCCGGCCATCTCCTTAGTTAGTGACTTTACGATTTCTGGTTTCTCGGAGTAGAGCTTTGAGCGGAACTCCAAACCATCGAGGTACTGGAGTATGGCGTAGGTGTACGTCTCCCTAACGCGGAGCTGAACCTCGGCGGTAACGTTGTCCCCCGGAAACGGAACGAGGCCCTGCCTGAGCATCTCCTCCGCCAGGGGGGAGTACACCCTCACGTCTATCTGGCCGGTTCCATCGTCCACCGTGAACGTTATCCCTATCCTTCCGCCGGTCTCCGATACGTAGGGAACCGTAACGACCGTTCCGTTTATCCTGACCACCGCGTAGTTCATCATGTAGCTGCCGTAAACGTCCCCCACGTTGATGAGGGGAGCCTGGGCCGTCTGCGCCGCCACCAAGAGAACCGCGACACCGATAACGGAGAGGATCAGCGAGAGGTACTTGAGGCGTGAGACGTCGAGTTTCTTCTGCTCCGTTAGACCGTGATAGTAAAGCTTTT
The DNA here is from genome assembly GCF_012027615.1 of Thermococcus sp. 21S7. NCBI lineage: Archaea > Methanobacteriati > Methanobacteriota > Thermococci > Thermococcales > Thermococcaceae > Thermococcus > Thermococcus sp. 21S7. The sequence goes on along the minus strand of NZ_SNUT01000005.1, from coordinate 227,705 downwards.
TCTCACCTTTCTTCCCAGCCATAAACAGACCTCCGGTTTATTTGACGTAGCAACTTAGTTGGCAAATGTTCCTTTTAATGCTTTCGTGCCAAAAAGGGACAAAAGTGGGCAGTTCTGTCTAGAGAACAGCGTTACATTTTTCTTTTGAAAGCATCGTCCTTGGGTTGTTGAGGGAAGAAAAAAGAGGCTCATGACGTACTTTGAGCCCCGTTTCCTTTCATTGCCTTCTCGATATCGAACCCTTCCTCGTACTTCCTCAGCTTCCTCTCGAAGAACTCGATGAAGAGCTTGTAGCGCTTGGCCCGGTGCTTTGGACTTCCGCGGACGCTGTGGCCGTGGGGGCCCTTCCTGAAGATCGCTATGTAGACCTCCTTGCCGAGATCCTTGAGAACGTTGTAGAACATGAGGCTCTGGTCGAGCGGACAGCGGTAGTCTTCAAGGCTGTGGATGAGCAGGAGCGGTGCCTTTACGTTTTTGGCGTAGAACAGCGGGCTGAGCTTTCTGTAGTTCTCGTTCTCAAGCGGATTCGGACCTATTGCCTCTAGGTCGTACCAGAGCCCTATGTCAGAGAATGCATAGCTAGTCAGCCAGTAGCTTATGCCGTTCTCACTGATACCGGCCTTGAAGAGGTCGCTATGAGTCAGCGCCCAGTTGGTCATAAAGCCGCCGTAGCTTATGCCCGTTATGCCAACCCTATCCCTGTCCGCCTGGGGTTCGAGCCTGAAGAACTCCTCTATTCCGGCCATTATGTCCTCGAAATCCTCCAGACCGGTTCTCTCCAGAACGCGGAACGCGAAGTCCTCATCGTAGCCGTTGCTGCCGCGCGGGTTCACGAAGACTACGTAATACCCCCTGCTCGCCATGAGCTGCATCTCATAGACGAATCTATACCCGTACATCCCTTTGGGCCCGCCGTGAACGAAGACTATCACCGGAGCCTTCTCGTCATCCTTGAGTTCCGGCTTAATGTACCAGCCGTCTATCTCAAGGTCCTTGCTCTTAAAGCGGAAGTGCCTCGGCTCGAAGGTCTTCAGCTTCGCGAATATCGGCCCGTTGTAGTCGGTGAGCTGCTTCAGCTCCCCATCGTAGATGTAGAGCTCCCCTATCCGCGTAGCAGTCATTATTAAGAGCAGAGCCTTTCCATTGCTGGCATCAAGTCCGTAAATCCAGTGGTTTCCCACCACAACCCTCTCGGCTTTTCCATCCCACATCCAGAGATTCACGCTGCCGGCGTCTGGAGTCAGGAAGTAGACTTTTCCCCCGTCGAGCCTGGCGTCGTAAACGTCGAGCGGACCCTCGTAGACAGGTTTAATCTCACCGTCCCAGAGGTAGAGCCAACCGTGCTCACTGAGGTATCTCGATTCCCTCTTGCCCCGGAGGAGAAGCGTCTTCCCATCGGAATCGACCGCCTCAAAGGAAACGCGCTCAAAAAGCTTTTCCTCTTCACCGTCCCTCCAGAGGTAGATGTCATAGAACTTTGAGAGGGCAGGCTTGCTACCAATCCTGTACGGGACGTTGACGACTATGGAATCACCGTGCCAGATTCCACTCGAAAACCGCGGCTTCTCGAACTGCTCTATTACCTCTTCACTCTCTGTATCGAGAACCCAGAAGGTGGTTTTCTCACCGTCGAAGAAGCCCATGCTGTCGAACCAGACCGGAACATCGTCTTCGAAGACGAAATCCTCATCGTCGCGGCGCTTGAAGCCCACAACGAGGAGCCTCCTGGAGTCATCGTTCCACTGGATTGAGCGAACGTTCTTGGCCGAGAGGATCTTCTTAGCGCTCAAGGTCTGGACGTCGGCCATCCATATCTCGCGCTCCTTTTTCTCCTCGTTGGAGCGCATGAAGGCCATCTTCCTGCCGTCGGGCGAAATCCTAGGCATGGAAGCGTTCTCGATAAAACGCTTCGCCCCCGTCTCCAAATCCTCAACGATCACCGTGCTTTCGTACGTGTTGTCTTTCATGTTGGCCTTGGTAAGGGTGTAGGCAACCAAGTTCCCCCTTATCCTCGGATCGCCCAGGTAGGCGAACTTAGAAAAGGTCTTCTCATCCCATTCGATGTTGCTCATAACGCTATCACCGGCTTATCATGGGCATTAGAGTATATAAACTTAACTATCATGTGCAGTAACAAACGTGAGAAGGTTTAAAAGGGCATCACCGATAGCGGGGGGTCAGGTGGGAGAATGAAGGATGAATACGCCGTTGGAATAATACTGGCCGCTGGAATACTGATTTCGCTCATATTCAGAACCTACGTGGGGGTGGCAACAGCGGCCGTTGGAATACCCCTCTACCTGGCGTACACTGCGAGAAGGCAGAACATACTGGCAAAGTCCCGACTCTACGACAGGGATCTCCTCCTCATGATAGCGATAGCCGTGGTGGTCATACTCGTCTTCAACTACCTTTGGGACCCCAGGATGGGCCTCGTAGCGATGGCCGTCGCAATACCCGTGCTGGCCATCTACGCAGACAAGTTAAAGGCGAGAAAGAAGGCGCAGAAGGCCTGAGAGCCTTCCGGTTCTCTTGTAAACCCTCACTGCCTCCTTCATCTCCCCCAGGAATGATCCATCTATCCCAAACCTCCCCCTAACGCTGCGCGAGATGTGGTTGTCGTTGATGAACATCATGGCCACCGCGGAGGTTAGGTTCTTCGGCTTCCTCCAGTTGGCTTTCTCGAAGTCTATGAGGTAAACACGCTCGCCGATGATGATATGCTTGCCGCCCTGAATCTGACCGTGGTCGAGGCCGAGCCGGTCTAGCAGAGCCGTTTTTTCTATTATCTCGAACAGATGGCGCTTTTCAAGCTCGGCGTAGAAGATTATCTCCCCCTCCGCGAACTCCCGGATGATGTACTCAAGACCCTCGAAAACGCCGTAGGCCACCAGCGGCGGGGTCACCCCGAAGGGCTCCAAGGCGCGGATGATTTCGGCCTCCTTCGCGAAGTTCTGCCTCGGGGAGTCGGGCCGTTGAAGCTTTATTATGACGTTTTTTTCACCTAACCTTGCCCTGAAGATTAAGCTGGTCGTTCCCTTGGCGTAGGGCTCTATTTCGTCCAATTCAAGCCCCCTCAGGTGAGAGTAAAACCGCTCCAGTTGAACCTTGCTTATCAGGTGGTCGAACATGCGCCTCGATAAGCTTAAATACTCCGCCGATAAAATACTTTTGGTGATAGCCATGGTGACGGCTTTTATTTTGATGGTGACGGCCGCTGGAAAGGAAAGGGAAGTTATGGAGAAGCTTCTGGCCATGCCGGAGGTTAAGGAGGCTTACGTAGTCTATGGAGAATACGACCTCGTCGTAAAGGTCGAGACCGACACCCTCAAGGACCTTGACCAGTTCATCACGGAGAAAATAAGGAAGATGTCCGAAATACAGATGACCTCGACGATGATAGCCATCTGATTCTCTCATTCTTCGTTCTTCCGTTCTCCATTATGTCAACACCCCTTCTGAGGCCTCATCCTCCCAGAGCAGGGCAAAGCCCACGCTCAGGAGCACCATCGTGACGACAGGTGCCAAAAACCACCACCATCTGCCCGCGTACAGGGCGTTCTGATTGAGGCCCTCCAGTATGAACGAACCCCAGTTGTCGCTGGGAATCATGTTGAAGAATCCCAGTATCGCCACCAGCGCGACGACCTTGGGGAACAGCAGGCTGAAGTGGCTCAGGGCGTAGGGGATTACCGGCCTCAGGATATGCCTTCTGAGAATGTGGAAGTCGCCCGCCCCGAGCGCCCTCGCCGCGGCAACGTGCTCTTTAACCTTCTCCTGGACCACGAAGCCCCTAACCGCGCTCCCGAACTTGCCCGCGAGCAGTAGGACCAATATCATGGCCAGGGTTTCGGTGCCTATCTCCCTGCTCATCGCTATGCCCGTCGTCGAGAAAGAGAATATCATCAGCATAGCGAGGGGGAGGACCGGGAGCGCCCCGAGGGAGTTCAGCAGGCCCTCCAAAAGAATCGCGAGCCTGTTCCGGTAGTAGCCCGCGAGGAGGCCGAGGAGGAGGCCGATGACGACCACGAGAACGGACGCCTCGAGCGACACGAGCAGGGTGCTCCTGCCGGCGAGGACGAAACCAACCCAGAGGTCGCGGCCGTAGGAGTCCGTGCCCAGGAGACCGTAGGAGTCGCCGAAGACGGTAACCTCAACCGGGCCGGTGGACTCGACCTCGACCGTGTACTCCCCCTCTAGGACATCACCGCCGTAGCCCATGAAGAGGAGCTGGGTGGGCGTGAAGAGGGGCCTGCTCTCCGGGCCGTAGCCGATGGACTCGGCGAAGTCGTAGGCGTTGGCCGCAAGGACGGGGTTAGAGTTCACGCTCGTCCTCCCGTCCACCTCCACCGGGCCGAGAACCACGGAGAACCCGTCGGGGCGGTGAATCACCAGCCTGACCGTCGAGCTGCCCTCGAGCATTATGTTCCCGGGAACCACGTCGCCGACTGAGAAGGTCATCGAGAAGTTAGTTCCGGAGGATTCAAGGGTTTTGAAGCCAGAGGGGAGCCAGATGGGCCGGGCGTTCCGGGGGTAGTCGTTCCAGTAGGGCAGGTAGTTCCAGTTGGCGGCCTTTTCAGCGGGCACTATCAGCCCGACGGGCAGGACCGCGAGGAGCATCACCAGCATTATCAGCGCGATTCCAACCTTTGCTTTGCCATCAAGCCTCAACGCCGCCACCTCCAGGGGCGAGGAGTTCCGACAGGGCAGTAACTGCCAGAAGGGCGAAGAAGTTCACCACCATGAAGACCGCCAGGGGATAGAAGAAGACGTCCGGGTCGAGGGTGTAGAGGTCGCCGGATATGCGGAAGCCCCACTGGAGCATCTTGCCGAGGCCGAAGAGGCCGAAGAAGGCATCGACCACGAGGGCGAGCGTCGAGACCTCGACGAAGTGCTGGAAGAGGAAGCCGAGGAAGGACGGCATGACCGCACGGAGGGCATGCCTCTCGACCCTACGCTCCGGCAGTCCCATCGCCCTCTTGGCGCGCACGTACTCCTTCCCGAACTCGTCCCGGAGGAGTATCACCAGGGCCTCGACGAACTCCCAGAGGGCGACGAGGACTATGGAGACCAGCGGGAAGGCCATGTAGGCCAGGTTCCTGGCGAGGGAGGTAGAGGAGCCGAGGCCGTTTATCAGGTAGTTGGGGAGCGCGCTCATTATGATGAGGAGCGAGAAGAGCGCCGCCACGGCCCAGACCGGGAGGCCGTTGAAGACCCTGGCGAGAAAGCGCACCGCGGAGCGGAGGCGCCTCTTCCTGAGGGAGAACTTTGCCAGCGGGAAGCCGATGAGGACTATGATAGCCTCCGCGAGGAGAATCAGCGCCAGCGTCCTGGCCACCATGAGCTTCCGGGGTATCGGGTAGTCGTAGTCCGGGTCGAAGAGGGAGTGGTAGAGCACGTAAAGCCCCGCATGAAGGGGGTTCATCGCGAGGGTCGGGTAGTCCTTCGGGGCCACGAAGCTCATGTAGTAGTCGTAGGGATCCATTCCCAGGGAACTCGCGTTGGCCTCCACCACCGCCCTCTCCGCCGAAGGCAGCAGGCTGAAATCCATGTCCGCCCGGTAGAACTGGTAATCCTTTATCCCGATGCCGGAGATGAGCGCCACTAGGAGGATAAGGAGGAGGTAGTTGAGGAGAGCGCGAGAGATGGCCCGGCCCATGGGATCACCTCATCCAGGACAGCACATCAGACATCTCTCCACCCATCAAACGATACCGGCTTTTCTATAGACAACCAGCAGATCAAAGATGAAATGAGCATCTTAGTTTAAAAATATAAACATCACAATAAGTAAGGAGGGAAATTGAATCACCGGATGTCCCACTTGTCACATGGATCTGTATCAATAACCGTGTCACAAGAGGCATCACAGGACCAGCAAGGGGACCAATCCCAGCTCTGAACGCAGAAGTCTGTTGTCAGGCATCCTGATGGGCCTCCTAGTTTCAAAGACTTATTAAGCTTCTTAAACACTTTCCACCGCCTCCTTAAGTTTTTGGGCTTTGGACTCATCGACCTCAGCCTCGTCCCTCACCCCAGATTGGGGTGAGCGTGAGAAGACCTTATTCAACCAATCCTCATCAAGATTCGAGTAGAGCCAGGAACCCCACTTCACGAGAGCAAACATGTAGGCGCAGTGGAACTCGTCGGGGAGAAATATATCGCCGTTGTAGTAGTGATTGCTGTAGATACAACCACCGCCACAGTAGGCCCTTATCGGACAGTTTGAACAGTTCTGCCTCCTATCTACGGTATGGCGCAGAATCTTCTGAATGAACTCGTTCTCCCACCTGAAATCATCAACGTGACCAATCACGAATTCTTCCATCCCAACGAATCTATGGCAGGGATATATCTTCCCGTCCGCCGAAACCCCGAAGTAGCTCCTGGCAACGCCGCATGGATAATGGCGGTAGGTGCCAGAGTAAATCATGTGAACCATCTCACGGAGCTTCGTGTAAACGATTCCCTTCTCTTTGTAGTGTTCAAGCTCGTCCTTCGCTATCTTTTCCAGGGCGGACTCAATGAGTTTGGCATGCTCCTTGGTTAGCGGTGTGCTTGTGGTAGCGGGTTCTATGTGAACGCTCCTAAACCCAAAATCAACGAAGAACCAGTAAATCTCATAGTACCTGCCGAGCTGTTCGGGCAGAATCGTCGCGCGGACGCTAACCTTAACGCCGCGCTCAAGCATTTTCTTTGCATTCTTCGCAACAACATCAAAGGTTGGATACCCGCCGCGTAGGGGCCTATTATGGTTTTGAACGTCCTTGGGGCCATCAAAGCTTAATGTCACTGTAAAGTTATTCTCAAGGAAAAAGTCAATGACCTTGTCCGTGATGAGGTAGCCGTTGGTGGTTATGCTGAAGGTAACGGTTTTGCCGTATTCCTCAGCCTTCTCCTTGGCGTAGGCAACCAGCTCCTGAATCAGAGGTAAGTTCAACAAAGGCTCACCGCCAAAGAACTGGACGTTAACGAATTTCTTTCCTTCCCTCATCAGCAAATCAATGACCTTTTTACCAACTTCCGGGCTCATTCTGGTGTTGGGAGTGTGGTAAGTTCCACCGTCCCCGTAACAGTAAACGCACGCAAAGTTGCAGTCTTCCATGACGTTAAGGGAGAGGGAGGAGATCTTGGATTTCATAGTTCCAAGATATGGTTTTACAGGAGGTTTAGCTTCAAAGAACACACGACGAAGACTTTCATCGGATTTAATCTCATTTATCAAAGAATCCCAGTCAGATTCGGAGTACTCCATTACAAAACGCTCTCTGGCATCACTCCAGCCCAGTTCTGCCACAAACCTGCAGAAGTCGTATGTCTTTTTATCAACCTCAAACAGAGTCCCAGTAGAGGAATGCAAGACAAAATACTTGCCCCCAACGTGAAAATTATATAGTTCCGGTTTCACCTTGTTAGACTTTATACTATCCCACCCAAGAAAATACCTGCATCCTATTCTTATAAATCTTTCTGCCTTATCAGAGAGTTATCAGAGTGTTAAAATTTTTCCAACCGCCCAAAACCAAAAAATAAATGAAAAGTTGCTCGCGCCCACATTAGCTCCTCAGCGCTTTAACGACGTCAAGCCTGTTAAGCGCCCTCTCCGTCAGCAGGACTATGAAGACCCCATAGAGGAGGTAAAGCACCAGCAACAGCGGTGCCACTCCCCCCAAATCACCCATACCAAGCTCTACCGGCAGAACGATGTTCCCGATGTACTCCCCAACTTTAAGACTTATCGGCAGGGCCAGGAGCGAGCTAATAATCAGTGAGGGTATCGCCTTTTTGAGGAATTCCCTCCAAACGTAGGAGTTTGGAATGCCGACAGCCTTGAGTGTTGCGTAAACCTTCTCGTTGCCCTCGATTTCCAAGTAGATTAAGGCGAAGAGGGCAAAGAGAGCTACGATGAGTATCATAACAATTAAGCCGAATATCATTGAGCGGAACAGGGAAACATTCTGCTGGGTTTCTCCTTTAATGTCCTCAACTGTTTTCACGTAAAGTCTCATGCGTTCATATTTAAACTTCTTAGCCTCTGGATCCTCAACCTTAAGGAAAGCCACGTTATCAGGAATAGCCTTTATTTTTGGAAGGAAAATGACCCTAAAGTTTGAAAATGGGGCTCTGCTTATCCCAACGATCCTGTATTCTTTCTCCTCTCCAAGAACCTTAAGCCTTAAGGTGTCTCCGACTTTAAGCCCAAGCTCTTTTGCAAGTCCAATTCCAATAACGGCTTCATTCTCTTTCCTCAGCCACCTGCCCTCTTTTAGAGGCATTCCTATTGTGGAATTGAAAGCCACAAAGTAGAAAGTTACCGTGACTCCGTCGATTTGCTGTCCTGTCAAAATTCCAACTTTTTCACCTGGAAGCTTTCCTACGACTTCGGGGTCTCCATAGACCTTCAGGTTGAAGCTGTAGGTAACATCGTTGAGAACGTTTGTGATTCCTATATATGCCATGTAAGCAGAAAGAGAGGCCAAAGATATGACAAAGAAAACTGCAAAAAATCTAAGGACTGATGTCCTCTTTGGCACAAACCTCAGGCCATCGATTGGCCTTATGCCAACTATGTATACTCCAGGAAAGATTACAAGAAGTGTGATGAGAAGGAGCACCGTTATGTCATAGGGGAGTGCGTAGGAGTAGTTCCGTTGTATTGGAGCTTCTATGAAGAGGTATGAGTAGTGGTAGCCAAGCCACAAACCCGGAAGCATTCCAAGGACATACGCTGTTAGGGACATAAGGAGATAATCGCCGGCAAAGAGTAGAAAGATAAAAGAATTCGGCAGTCCCAGCGCTTTATGAATTCCAATCTCTCTGACACCACTCTTCACATGAGCTATGGTTGTTAGGACTATAACACTGATTGCTGCTCCAAGGAGGAGATAGAAGAAACTCATCAGGAAGTTCTTTGCATTTTTGAGAACGTCCATATAAGGTTGCTCCCCTTCGAAGGCCTTAAAATATCTGACTTGGGCATGCTTTTCTAGGTATCTCGCAAGCTCGTCTGGATTCTTGGAGTTCATGAAGACGTAGAGCCATCTTCCCTTCTCATTCATTAATATTATAGGAGTCCCAGAAGGGAAGTAGTAGGAGGCTTTGACTGTGTAGAATTTTCCATTTATCTCTACTTCTTCTCCTCTCTTAACATCATTCATCCCGAGGACTATAACCTCATTGCCTGAGGGCTTTTCTTTAATAGCGCTGAACTCACCGTAGCCCACCATGGCATGAAATTCTCTTCCGTGTATCTTTACAATCGTCGTGTTATAGTACATGTAGTTGATTATCTCCCCAAACTCCCTCAGGTCATCAATGCTTACACCTTTAGCATCAAAATCCACGTTTCCCTTTGCAGTGTAGCCTTCGAATGCCTTGAGCACTCCTCCTATTGCGGAGAGAGTATAGTTTATCCCCAAGCTCACTATAAAGAACGTCAGAAAAATTACTACAGCTTTTTTCTTCTCGCGCCCGAGCTTTCTAAGGACTGCCCTTAACTTCATGGACCTCACCGTCCCTGAGAACTATCAGGACGTCGGCGAACTCGAAAAACTCCCTTTCGTGGGTCGAGGCTATGACAGTAACGCCCTCCTTCTCGTTTATTCGCCTCAACAGATTCCAGACCCTCATCTTGTTCTCCCAGTCGAGGTTTGCTGTGGGCTCGTCCGCGAAGAGGTACCTGGGATCGTTAGCTAAAGCCCTTGCGATGGCAATCCTCTGCATCTCGCCGCCGCTCATCTGGGACGGCATCTTGTCCTTCAAATGTTCGGCGTTGACGAGCCTCAACAGCTCCAGCGCCCTCCCCTCGGGGTTCCGGATTTTCCGGGAGTACTTCATCGGGAGCATGACGTTTTCGAGGCCGGTCAGGTAGGGCACAAGGTAAAAGAACTGGAATATTATCCCGAAGTTTTCCAGGCGGTAGCGCCTCAGCTCTTTCTCCCCCATTGCGGCCATATCGGTCCCGTCCACGACTACCCTGCCGCCCGTCGGCCTGTCAATGCCTGTCAGGATGTTGAGGAGGGTAGTCTTCCCGCTCCCCGAAGCGCCGGCTATGATGTAGAACTTCCCGTCCTCGAACTTCAGGTTAATTCCCTTTAGAGCCCGGACTTTACCGAACTCATACACCTTCTCAACGTTTTGAACTTCGATCATTTTAACCACCATTGAATGTTTGCCAAAACTGACCCGCTGTCAAGCTTATTTTTTCGCTAGTGAGATACTCATATAACGAAAGTGCGGCACCAAATGATTCGAGAAAGATACAATATGGTTTTGGTATATAAATCTCAATGTCCATTAATTTATCAGCAAATATATACAAGGCATCCTTAAGTATGGGATCCTTCCCAATTCCACTTACCAAGAATTTTGCAGTATCTATCGGAATATCCACCTCAGAAAGAACCATGAGGACATTTTCAAGAATTTTGTTTAGATATGTGCTATAAATATAAAATGCTGAAATTTTTGCCTGATTGTGTAAATTATACGGAGTATTTGTGATTTTGTTCAGATATTTTTTGTTAGGAAAACACCCAATAAATTGTAAAATCACTTCAGAAGAGTTAATAGAGTCCACCCGATACGGTGATTTGTATTCTTTTAATGTCCGAGCAACTTCTGTTTTGGCTATGAGAGATAACGCCTCGTAAAGTTTAATATTTGTAGTTGGAGAAGAAAGAGATTTTTTACCAAATACTAACACATTGTTAGATACACTAGGTAGCGGAGTGTATAACGCTCCAACCCATAAGGCGACACCAGAAGAATAATGTATTTCCATAGGGATGGCCCGTCCAGAGAGCACCGGGATAAATAAAGTAGAAGCGGAGTTCATATGTATTAACATTCCATTTTCCAAGAGTTTTTCTGCAATATATCTAACAGCGTGTATTGAAGACATATACTGCCAAGATTTGAGAGAAGTCAGTTGTTCAACCGAAAGACTGCCGGTCATAGTGTGAAGAATTACATTTTCATATTTCATTTCAATTTCTTTAAATTTTGATAAATAATCATACCACGGGGCAGCAGCTTCTAGTGACGTTACCAAATTCACATATACTGTATCATATTTCTTTGAATATTTTGAAAGTGTTGCATCCAATGCTGGAATAATAAGCTTCTCTATTCTCCCCTTCATCGTGCCAGATAGCTTGAGCTTACCAGTAATGTATGAAATAGGATACACATTAAAGTCAATATTTTTTGAAGAAAGGCAGAGAGTAGTCGTCTTGATATGGGATGACCCAATGTCTACACCCAACATTACACCACTCCTTTCCATTTTGCTCACATTCAATCTACATATTGTCCCAAATATGTGTATATATGTTACAGATCTATTATTATCTCAAGCTCTCTAAGTTGATTCACGAATTCCAAAAAATCTTTACAAACTTGTTCTAGGGGAATAGAGTATTTCTTCCTCAGATAAAATCCCAACCTTCAGCAGTTCATACTTCGGCTTCTCCATCCCACATCACCTCCATTAAGTTTTTGCATCCTCTATTAGTTACTACTTCCAATTTAACTTTTTCGCTTTTAATATCGTAAGTATGCTAAAAATCTTTTTTGTGTTATACTGACAATAGGTTTAACAAAAACTTAATTAATAAGTCAGTTATCCAACTAGAATAAGTGATGCGCATGATTCACATAGTTGGTGTAGGACCTGCGGGAGCATCTTTGGCCTACTACCTTAAAGATGAATTTAAAGTAAGAGGTTATGAAATAAGGAAATCCCCCGGAGCAAAACCCTGTGCTTGGGCAGTTCCAAAAAGTCTAGAAAAATATATCAAAATTCCAGAAGAAGTCATTTTAAACGAGATACACGGGCAAAAGATCTATCTTAACAATGAGTTACTGGGCGAAAATTATCAAAGACTACCTCAAGGGTATATACTCAACAAACCAGCATTCATTAAATGGCTTTTGGATGGAGTGGACGTTAAGCTGAGCAAACCTATCAAATTTAAGGGACAAGGCCAGAACTAAGAACGAAAGACGATGTAGCCGACAAAGTCAGTGTAAAACCTAATTTCTATAACATCATCTTCGATTTTAGCATCTTTAAGTATATATTGGTACGTCAGAAACTTCCACTTGCTTTCATTATGAAATATGCTTCCTGTTGCAATCACGGTGATATCACCTGGGTATTTCCACGAGAAAATAAAGCAAATGTGGGCATTGGAGGATTTTTAAGCCATGACGAATTGAAAGCGAGACTTGACTCTTTCATTAAAAATGATGAGCGTTTTAGATACACAAAAATTGAAAGAAAAGAAGGCGCACACATTTATGCCGGAGGCATAAAAGAGGAGTTGTACAATTTTAAGTATCCAGTTATAGGAGAGGCGCTGGGGGCAGTGTACCCCCTAACTGGTGAAGGAATAAGGCCTTCAATAATTTCCTCCTATGCTTTCTATAGGTCTATAAAGTATGGAAAATCACTCAGAGAAGAGTTCGAAAAAACCGGAATTCCCCAGCAAATCAACTTTCAAAAACAACTAGTCGAAGCCCTCCTAAAAGCACCACCCCATCTGAGAGAGGTATTCATAAGAGAATACTTCAAAAGCTCCAAAAATCCCTTATAGGTTATTACCAATTGTTCAACAAATTTACAGAAATTCCACGAAAAATCATCATCCCCCAAATAACCTATTATCAAAGATAAGTAAAAACACGTCCTCAAGTGATAGGTCCTCCACCTTAATCTGAAGGACACCCCGTGAGGATAGAAACCTCACGAACTCATCAACTTCTTCAACCTTAAGGTACGCAACGAGGTGGGTATAGCCGTTCTTAAAGGTGCACTTCACGAGACCCTCCCAGTTGCAGTTGAATTTTCCCTCCACCAGGGCCACAACCTTCTTATCAACTGGAACCCTAAGCTTCCTGCTTATCTCCTCAGGCTTTCCCTCCAGGATAGGCCTCTTGTTGAAGAGCAGAACCCTGTCGCTCAGCTTCTCCGCCTCCCCAAGGTCGTGGGTGGTAAGCAAAACAGTGGTCCCGAACTCTCTTGCCATGGTCAGTATTGCGTCGTGTATCTCACCCTTAGTTATCACATCAAGAAAAACCGTTGGCTCGTCGAGTATGAGATACTTTGGCCTCACAACCAGGGCGGAGGCGATGTAGACCTTCTGCTTCATTCCAGCCGAGAGCTTCTGGTACCACTCGTCCCTCTTCTCCCACAGGTTCAGCAGCTTGAGCGCGTACTCTATGCGCTCCCCTATCTCACCCTCCGGGACCTTCCACAGCCTCGCGATGAACTGGAGGTTTCGTTGAACGCTCAGACGCCACTGGAATATGCCCCACATGTCCCTCTCGCCGGTGAAGACAGTGAACATCTTGCCCGCAACCTTGCCGTGCTCCCGGAAGCTGTCGTGGCCGTCTATGAGCAGTTTTCCGGAACTCGGCTCCAGCAGGCCGTTGGCGATTTTACAGAGGGTCGTCTTTCCCGCGCCGTTCGGGCCGAGGAGGCCGAATATCTCACCCTCCCTAACCCTGAAGTTCAAATCCACTAGGGCCGGAATCTCCTCCCTCGGCTTACCTAGGAAGTCCTTTATGCTCTCCAGGTCGAAGAAGCCCCGGAACGGGGGAGGGTAGTACTTGGTCAGGTGCTCCGCCTCTATCATCTGACCACCTCACACGTGCCCGAGGGTGCCCAGCTGCATTGCCTTTCCAACGCCCCACCGAAACATCGCCACGCCAACGACCAGCATGACCCCGGTGGTGATGACGAGGTTAACGAAGCTGGGCCAGATCTGGGACACTGAATAGCCCCCGCCCATCGTCAGCCTGGCCATCTCAAGAATGTACCTCTCGGGGTGTATCTTGGAGATGGGCTGGAGCCACCAGGGGAGGGCGTCGGGGGGAAAGTAGAGACCGCTCACGAGCTGGGAGGTGAGGTTGAGGAACCAGTTTATCGGGTCTTGTCTAGCCTTGGTCGCCGCCCGAAAGCCGGCTGAAAACAGTTCCAGGGCGAAGGTGAGGGTGAAGCCCGCGAGGATAACGAGCAGGGCACCGAGGTTGATGTGTATGACCAGGCCGTAGAAGAGAACAAAGACTGCTGTTATCAGGCCCATTATCATGAGGCTCCAGACGACGTTCCAGGCGTTTATTCCCACGAAGATCGCCACCATTCCGGCGGGGGAGGCGTAGAGCATCGGGAAGCTCCGCCCAATCAGGAGCTTGGAAAGGCTACCCCGCGGAAGGAATATTATGTTGTGCACGATGAAGCCTATCAGAAAGAACTGGAGGAAGGAGTCGGTTCCGTACTGCTCGATGTTGGCGTCTATCGTCACCAGGCTGGCGAATATCCCCATCACCGCAACCTGGATTAGAAGGCCTATCAGGTAGCTGACCACGTCCCAGCGGTAGCTGAAAAAGACCTCCCTCTGAATGTTGAAGAACTCACGGACTATTCCAACACCGTCCCTCATTCCCACCAGAAGAAGTCAGCAGAAAGAACTTAAAAGAATATCGGAGGTCGGAGGTATCGGCTCACTTGTTCATCATGAGCCGTATCCTCTCGGCCGCATCCTTGGCCTTGTCCGAGATGTTGCTGAGGGTTCTGGCGATGTTGAGGATGTAGAAGCCGTCGCCCCAGCTGAGCCTATCGGCGTTCTCGAAGACGAGCTGCATGAGCTTCGTGTCGAGGCCATCTATCTTGTTCTCAACGCTCTCTATTCCCCTGATTATCTCGTACTCCCTTTCTATCTCCCCATCGGTAAAGCCGCTCTCTATAACCCTGTCCATCTGGACTATGGCCTCGTGGACTAGCTTGGCGGCGTTGATGCTCTCCATGCCCATCTGGAGAATTATGTCCTTGACCTCCGTTGGGACGCAGTCGGGCTTCTTGATGAGCAGCCACTTCGCGGTGTCCTCGGCGGCATCCGCCACCTTGTCCTGCATGTGGAGGTATATTAGCACGTCCTCCCTCGCAACGGCCATCATGAGCTTGGAGCTGAGGGAATTCCTTATCTCCTCCTTTATCCTGTCCGCAACATCCTCAAGCCGGTCAACCTCGATTGCAACCTTCCGCATCTCCTCGTAATTCCCCTCGTACCAGTACTGGAGGGCCTTCTCCAGCGTCTCAACGGTGCTGAGCACGACATCCGCATGCTTTATGAGGGGCTTGAAGGGGCTCTTCGCGAAGAGCTTCGTCCACACCTGCATGCTATCACCCCACGATCATCAGGAACTTGAATATGGCCGCGCTTATCAGACCCGCGACCGGAACGGTAACGAACCAGGAGATTATTATATCCCTAACGATGTCCTTGTTTATTGCCTTTACTCCCCTCGCGAGGCCTATTCCTATGACCGCGCCGACCACAGTGTGGGTCGTCGAGATGGGCAGTCCAAGCCAGCTGGCGGCGAGGACAACGGTCGCCGCGGAAAAGTCGATGGTGAAGCCGCGCGTGTTGGTAAGCTCGGTTATCTTCTTGCCGACCGTTTCCATGACCCTGTACCCATAGGTGGCGACACCGACCGCTATTCCAAGACCGCCCATGGCGAGTATCCACTTGGGAACGGGAACCTGCATGCCGTTAAGGCCCATCGTGGCCACCGCGTAAACCGCCGCGACCGGACCTATCGCGTTGGCGACGTCGTTGGCGCCGTGGGCCAGGGCAACGTAGCCAGAAGTAACCACCTGCGCCTTCCTGAATATCGCCTCAACGCCGATGAAGGGGTCGCTGCTCGGGAAGCGGAGCTTTATCAGGAGGTACGTTACCGCGAACACGATTATGCCCAAGGGGACGCCGTACATCAAAACTCCCGTCTTGAGGTTATTTCCGTGGAGAACCTTGATGTAGAACATGGTTCCAATGACGACGAACGCCAGCCCAATCCAGAACGGGGACCATATCCTGGCGCTCCTGACGGGATCCTTTCTCTCGAAGATGCTCTTCGTGAAGGCCTTAAAGATGAGGTAGGCCATTATGGCGCCGATTATAGGCGAGAGAATCCAGCTGAGGACGACCTGACCCATCTTGCCCCAGTTGACTATCGCGGTGCCGGCGTAGACTATTCCGTAGCCGGCTATGCCCCCTATGATTGAATGGGTGGTCGAGACCGGCAGGCCGAACTTGGTCGCTATGATGAGCCATATCGTGGCAGCCAGAAGCGCCGCAACGGAGCCGTAAACGAGCACATTTGGGTCCGTTATCATCGTAGGGTCGAGGATGCCCTTCCTTATCGTTTCGGTGACGCTCTTTCCGAAGAAGTACGCACCCGCGAACTCAAGGACACCGGCGATCACGACGGCCTGCTTCGGGGTTATGGCCCTCGCACCCACAGCGGTACTCATAGAGTTGGCCGCGTCGTTGGCACCTATCGCCCACGCCATGGAAAATCCAAGGATTACGGTTATTAGTAGCCATACGTCCACTGTCACCACCGAGGCCCAATATGGATGGGCATATAAATATCTTGTCGCAGTAGAATATAGCCAAATACCATCCACTATATAGACATAAATAGAATAAAGGGATTAAGGGCTCACCTTCACGGGTTCGACCCCTATGCTTCCATCGGCCCCCATCGAGAGCCTGACGTAGTGGTAGAAGCCGCCCTGGTCGGGGGGTGCGTAGAGGGGCGCACCGCCGCCACCGGTGATGAGCATCTGCACACCGTCCTCCTCGCCGTACCAGTAGATGTGGATGTGGCTGAATATTCCGAAGGCGTTGTACTCCTTCATGAGCGCCAGAAGCCTCTTCCCGTCCTCCGGATTCATCGCATGGTCCCCATCCGGCCTTGGGTCCACCGGCGGGGCATGGAGGACTATAACCGGCCTCTTTCCCATGCCCTTCGCCTTCTCAAGCTCACCCTCCAGCCAGGCAAAGACCCCATCGCCCAGCCCGTAGTCGTCCTCGACGTTGTTTATAAATATGTAATAGTAATCCCCGAGTGCGAACGAATAGTCGTCCGGGCCGAAGAAGGTGTGGTAGACGTTCACGCCCTCCCCGCGGTACTCGTGGTTCCCGGGGGCCAAGAATATCGGCTTGTTCCACTTCCACTCCTTCAGCAGGGCCGCCCACTCGTCAACCTTGCCCGAGTAGACGAGGTCACCGCCGTCGATTATGAAGACCGCATCGTCGGAGTTTACCTCGTCCCGTATCTTCAGGAAGACCTCCGGCGGCTCCTTCCCACCATCGGACCTGTGGTCGCCGAAGGCTATCACCTTGTAATCCCCCAAATTCTTCGGAGCGATGTTAAAGGAAGCCTCGGAAGTGCTCAGCCTGACCCATGTGTCCCCGGTTTCAGCCCCCGCGGGAAGTTCAACGACGGACGGGTTGATGTTCTCGACGACGTAGGTCAGCTCAACGCCCTTTGAGTCCCCCACGTCAACGCTGACGTTGAAACCCAGGGCGCGGATGTAGACGGTCGAACCGTTGACCAGTCTTATGAACCCTCCCCTGACCGTCACGTTCTCACCGTCAACGATGCGCCAGTCGTAGATGAATGGCTCCCTCGTCCTGAAAGAATCCAGATACCAGTGCTCCCCGTCGTCGGGGACGCCGTTCCAGTTGTTGTCGCCTATGACCTTGAGAACGACGCCCTCGAACTCCCCGCTCCTGATAACGTCCTCGGTGTTGGGGGCATTTCCGCCCGCCAAATCCAGGGCGTACTTCACCGCGGCACCCGCGCCGGCCCTGCTCGTTCCGGTGAATACGAAGTAGGGCCTGCCATCCTTGTTGAAGACGGCGAAGACGCCCTTGTCCGGACCGACAAACTTAAGGCCGAGCTTATAGACCACGTACCCGAAGTAATCGCTGACAGTTATGAGAATCGGTCTGCCCCTCAGCAGGGCCCTCGCATCGGCGGGCGAGAGTATCGCGACGCCGCCGTCGTACTGGCTCGCGGGGAGTATCTGCGCGTTCGGGAAGTAGTGCTTTGCCAGCCCCTCGTAGCCCCCGCTGACGTAAACCTTGGATACGTCCGCCAGGCTCTTCCACTGCGCCAGGACCCCGCCCTTCTCGTAGCTCCCGAAGTCTATCCCGCCGGCGGGGCCGGTGGCGGTTGACGTCTGGCTCGGACCGCTCTGGCCGATGCAACCCGAGACCATCACCATTAAAACCAGAACGAGGGTAAAAGCGGCTTTCTTCATGAAATCACCTTCTGGGGGATTGAAACGAAAGCTTAAAGCCCTTTCCATTAGAAACCCGAACTCGGCAGATTTAAATAGGCAAACACCGAAAGTCCTTCGGTGATACCATGTTCGTCGGACACTACAAGGATGTCCCCGAAAAGGACACCGGGTTTGAGGGTGTTACCATCAGGTGGCTCGTTTCTCCAAAGCTCGGCGCAAAGAACTACGCGATGCGCTACTTCGTCCTCAAGAAGGGCGCGGAGATACCGCTCCATCACCACGACTGGGAGCACGAGATATTCATTATAAAGGGAGAGGGAGTGATCACCGGCGGAGGCAAGGAAGCCCATGTCAAGGCCGGCGACTTCCTCTACGTTCCGCCCAACGAGACCCACGGATACAAGGCTCTGAGCGAAACCTTCGAGTTTCTATGCATAATCCCTGCCAAGAAGGAGGCAATCCCCGAGGACGAGTGGGCCTAATGGCGCCTGCAGTGATGGGCCTTTATTTTCTTCCTTCTTAAAACGACGAGGTCTGCCTTTCTGGATTTGGGGCGTATCGGCTCATCCTCAAGCAGGAGCCAGGCCAGCTCGTATGCGAGGGAGGCTATTATGAACAGAAAGATTCCGAAAACTATCAGCGGGGTGTAGTACCAGACCGCCCCAACCTTCGGAATCACCAGAACGACCCTGCCGACCACCTGTGTGTAGTAAACCCTCCAGGGGTCCGTGTAGTTCCTGTTGTCCCCTTTTGTCACGTAGTACATCCGCATTTCCGGATCGACGTCCATCCCAACGATGCGGTGGGTTATCATGTAAGTGGAGTTGCCGATGAAAACACGGTAGAGCACCACGTCCCCAACGCCTATCTCATCCGGCTGAACCGGCCTCGTTACCACGAGGTCGTTGGGCCTTATTTCAGGCTCCATGGAGTCCGTGAGGATGACGACGTACCTGAACCCGAAGACGAAGTGAAGAACAACCACGGTAACCACGAGAAGCATGAGAACGTAGGAGACCACTGAAAGGGCGTCGACGCGCTTTGCCATCCAACCACCACCCAAGCGAAGATGCACCCTGGGCCTGTCGTGAGTTTTTATGGAGCATGTCCGACTCCTCCGGATAGGGACGAGTTCGGCTTAATCCTCACCACTGGCGGGGAGGTTTGGGGTTTGCTAGAGTTTCACCGTGACGCTCCTCTTCGTTTTAACTCCCGCCCCCATCGCCAACTAAAAAAAGAGGGGGTTGGGGCAGGCAAATCAGCTCTTTATCTCCTTACCCTTATAAATGACCTTAACGCCGTTAAGCTGGTCTATGGAAACACCCGGGTTAAAGGATATGTCCACGTAATAATTACCGCTGGCGTCCTGCTGAACGGTTCCGCCCTCGCTGGCAAGGTCATTACCGTTGGTGTCTATGAGATGAACGTAAACGGTCGCCCCGGTTTCAACATCGTTTCCTGTTAGGTATACCATGACACCAGTGACATCAGTGCCATCCGCACCGAGCTTAAAGTTCACGTGGGCGTTCACATCAAGGGACGGCGAAAACGTTTTATCCCCAGCGCCAAGGTTCTGAAGGTTCACACTTATCGTCGGAACGGCCAGAGCCGCGCCAACCATAGTCAGCACGAGGGCAAAAACCAGCGGAATCAACCGTTTCTTATTGCTCCGTCTCATTCAAACCACCCCCAGGGAGTGCAACTGTCGTCTATACCCCGGAAGTGGTATAAATAGTTTTCGAGTGCGAACCCGTTTAGTTCACCCCTCAGCATTGTAGGTTCTACAAAAGAACTTTGTGGTTGTTAAAAATCCCCCAAAACTCGTTGGATGCTCCCCAAGAGCTCACCCGAGAACCGTTCCCCTGAGGTAAGTGGAGCCGGCCCAGCTCACCCGCACATCAACGAGATCCCCGGGCTCGCCGGAATCAAGGATTATCTCCTTATAGTTAAACGTCCTGCCTTCGGTTCCACCCTTCTTACCCCGCCCGTGGACGAGAACTTCAACGGATTTACCGACGTAAGCGCGATTTATCTCGTAAGCGATGGCCAGCCGAAGCCTGTGAAGTTCACGGGAGCGCTCCTTAACCTTCCAGCCGGGAAGCTGCTTCCAGCGAGCGGCTATCGTTCCAGGGCGGGGCGAATAGCGCGAAACATTGATTTTGTCGGGCCTAACGCGCTCCACCAGGCTCACGGTGTTCCTGAAGGCCTCGTCCGTCTCCCCCGGAAAGCCCACTATTATGTCCGTGTTGAGGTTCAAATCGCGAACCTTTTTGCGAAAAGTTCGAACTATCTCCTCAAACTGTTCCACAGTGTAGGTTCTGCCCATCCGCTTCAGAACCTCATCGTCACCGCTCTGGACGGGCAGGTGAAGGAAGCGGTAGACCTTCTCATCGGAGTATACATCAACCAGCTCGTCGAGGAACTTGAGGATGTGGTTCGGGTTCATCATACCGACCCTGACCCTGAACTCACCCTCTATGGCCGTTATCTCGTCGAGGAGTTCGGCCAGATTCGTCCCAATGTCGAAGCCGTAGCAGCCGGTGTCCTCGCTCGACAGCTGTATCTCCCTGTACCCCCTGGCGAGGGCTTCCTTGACCCACCTAACGACAAGTTCAGGTTTGTAGCTCTTGAGGACTCCCCTAGCAAAGCGAGTCGCACAGTAGGTGCAGGCGTTGAGACAGCCCTCGCTTATTGGAACGACGAAGGCAACACCGTTTTTCCACAGACGGGGAAGTTCGAGCTTGTCTATGCCCCTCTCGCGCCAGCCCTCAACGCTCACCAGTTTTCCACCGCGCTCCGCTACGCTTATCACCTCGGCAATTCTGTCGATGCTCTTGACGCCGAGTATTCCGGAAACGCGTGAATCTATGACATCCGGGTTAACATGGGGGAGGCAGCCGGTGACGATTACCCTCTTGCCGGCGTTAAGGAGCTCCTTTATTCTCCCGCGCATGTGCTTTTCGGTTGGGTCTTTGACCGCGCAGGTGTTGACCACGACGTAGTCGGCACCTTCAGGGGTCTCCGCCAGATCATAGCCTGCACTAGCCAGAATCGCTTCCATCATCTCGGCATCTGCCTTGTTTCTCGTGCACCCGTAGGTCTCGACGTGAACCCTTACCATCGGTGGGCGCTCTGGAAAGGGGTTTAAAAAGGGTACGGTTCAAAAATGGGGATTAGACCGCACCCACCATGCTCAGGAGCATGAAGAGGGCGGCGAAGAGAAAAAGGGCCACAAAGGCCAGTTTCTTCCGTATCCAGCCGGGGGCTTGTTGTAGTACCTCATAACCAGAAAGGAGAGGAGGGAAACTATGAGAACCGGGACGAGGGCCGAAACCGCTATGAAGGGCGTGCCCGGCAGGTGGCGGTCGATGCCAGAGGTGTCGAGAAAAGCCACAGTCCAGTAGAGCAGTATCGGCGAGAGAAGAACCAGGAACACAACTGCGACCCCGATAATCGCGGACTCCTCGTCCATGGAACCACCACAAAAGTTTGGGACAAAATACTAAAAATTCATCGCGTACTTGTTTGATATAACCTTGAGACGTACGGACACATCTTTTTAGCGATGATCTTCGCCATCTCGTAGTTGTAGATGGGCTGAGTCGTTGGGTCATCAGTGCGCAGTTTTACCATAGACTCCAAGACCACATCACCGTGCTTAAAGTACCATCCCACGGCGTCCTGGATGTAGAGGGACGTTAGTGGGTCCCGATGACAGGCATTAATGGACTCCAGGGCTTCATGTCTCAGACGAAGAATCATCCTGACTTTCTCCGCCGGAGTTTTCAGGGTGGCAAAAGTCGAATTGAGGGCCTCAAACTCGTCGAGATGCTCGTCTATCGCGATTGCATACAGCAGGTGGTAGATGGCGGCTGAACAGTAGCCCTTCTCGACCCCCAGGAGTCCCTGCTTTTTGTGGTAATCCTTCCAGTCACACGCCACCTTTAGCATCGCCTCCGTAAAGTTGCAGGTAATGTCAACCCTTGAGAGGTTATTTCCAAGCGAGTACACGTTATCCCGCAGTTCATCCGGAGTGAAATTACCGGGGGTCATGTGGTTCATAAGTACCATCGCGTCTCCCAGAAAACTTCTGGCGAATTCTAAATTGCTTGCTATCCAGCTCCCCAGCAGGCTTATGTTTTCAATCTCCTCAGGGGTCGTTGGATCCGGCATTTTCTGGAGTTCTTCAAGGAACCCATGAGAGCGGTTCAGGAAAATCTCTGCCTTGATTATGTTGTCCTCCACCACAAAGCCGGTTATCATGTAATCTGTGAAATCAACCCCACCATCCAGTTTTCGTTTCCATTCTCGATCCACCTTCTCTTTTAGGGCGGTAAGATTCTGAAGCTCTTCGCGGGCGTACTCCATGAATTCCGAGCGGTTTGCAGTCACAAGGGTCGAACCGATGGAATCGAACGCGGATATCGCACAGACCCTGCTCTCCACGAGGGCCCTGTGGAACCTGCCCGCATCCATGTGGGCATAGGTTTCGTTGAGGCAGTCATCGACGTCTTCAATGTCATACTCCGAGGCGTTTAGCTCCACGAGCTTCTTTCTGAGCAACAATACCCTTTCAACGGCCATCTCGCAGTCTTCCCTGCCCACCTTTTGAGCGAGGTACTGCGAATGAGTAGAGTTGTATTCCACCCCGTAAGTCCCGAGGTCGGATTTAATTAACTCAAGACTCTTATTGAGTTCCAGCTGCCCCTGCAGTGCTCTCTCGTACTGTGCGTACTTGGAGTAAGCTATGAGAAGAGAGGTACCCATGAGAAGAATGACAAAGAACGTCTTTAACTTTTTCGTTTCCATGAGGAACCTCCTTACGAGGTTTTTGCGTTATAATATCTGCTGCCACATTTATAAGATTTTCTGCCATAATGAGGATTCACAACTTATTTTCCCCGTGGGTTCCATCATTTTTGACGGATAACGGCCCATTCAATTCGAGAAATGTGACCGCACAGGTTAGACTATAAAACGGGACAAAGTGAAGAATAGGAAGGAAAGGAAATCAGATGACTTCCGCGAAAGCGAACTTTCTCTTGACCGAGTTAATGACGATCTCAACCTCGTCGCCGACCTGGGTGTTCGGGACGAAGATAACGAAGCCCTTTATCTTGGCGATGCCGTCACCGCCCTTTCCAAGGCTCTCGATCCTAACCCTATACCTTTCTCCAACCTTAACAGGGGCTTCGTAGCCACCGCCAAATCCATCTCCATACATATCCAACACCAACTCTTTCAACTTTCAGGGCTCCCTCGAAAGACTCCGAGAAGAGTCCCAATGGTGGGTCGGCCCGAGGGTATATAAAGCTTTGGGTAAATTTTAGGCCCCCGAAGCCACTAAAAGGCTTTTTCAGCCCACAAAAGTTCATGAATGTACCATATGGCTAAAAAAGCCATCGAAAGCTGCGTTCCATACCGTTCCGGAAGTATCTAACCTTTGGTTAACAACGGGAAGTTACAGACCTTTGCTTTCAAGTCTAAGCTTCAAAAAACCCTTTTAAAGCAAATAACGAATTTTCTATTGAAAACTGACGAAATACAGAGCTGTAGAGCCTGTGACAGGTGAGAGGAGGGAAGAACAATGAGTTTCATCGCTGTATTCATTTGGTCATTCGTGCTCTGGTTAGTACTCACCGCGGGCAGTAAAGGGTTACTCTGGAGTCCCGAAGAACTCGCTGCAGGACTGATATTCTCGGGAGTAATTGCGTTAACTACCAAGGACATCATAGGCGAGAAGGCCGCGAGGTTCCTCAACCCTGCAAAGTGGGTCGGCTTCGTTATCTATGCCATCGGGCCGCTGTTCTGGGGCATGGTCAAGGCCAACCTCGACGTTGCCTACCGCGTCATAACCGGCAGGATAAAGCCCGGAATCGTGCGCGTTCCGGTCGATCTCGAAAACGACGCCCAGTACACGATACTCAGCAACTCGATAACGCTCACCCCGGGGACGCTCACGATAGACGCATGCCCGGAGGAGAAGGCCCTCTACGTCCACTGGATAAACGTGACCGAGAAGGAGCCGAAGAGCTCCGAGGTCATAGCCGGTTCATTCGAAAAATGGGCGAGGAGGCTGGGAAGATGATAGCACCGGAGTTCTTCTATGCAGCACTCATAGTCATGATTGGAGCATTCCTAGCGCTGCTCAGGGTGTTCTTTGGCCCCAGCGTACCGGATAGGGTCGTTGGAGTGGACACCCTCAACACGCTCATCGTTGCAGGAATGGTTCTCCTCGGAGCGGCCTACGACAGGACGATATACATCGATATCGCCATCGTCTACGCCCTTCTGAGCTACGTGGGAACCCTGGCCATAGCCAAATACCTCCAGGGGGGATTGGAATGAGTGCGGTCACCTACGTCATCTACGCCTTCCTCACGATAAACATAGTCTTCAACCTGCTGGGCAGCTTCTCGCTCCACAGGTTCCCGGACGTTTACACCAGACTCCACGGAGCGACCAAGTGCACCACCTTCGGGACGATATTCGCGGTTCTGGCGGTGGTGGTTCATGCCCTAAACCAGCTTCACGTCACCGGCGACCCGAAGTACCTCCAGATGGCGCTTCACAGCCTCGTTGCCCTCATCGCTCTGCTCCTCACGAACCCAACGGGAGCCCACGCGATAGCCAAGGCGGCCCATCTGAGCGGCTACAAGCCAGCCAAAGCCGTCATTGACGCGTACGAGGACAAGCTCAGGGGTGGTGCCGAATGAACGCCCTTTCGATGGACATGGTCATACAGTTCGGAATACTCCTCGGTGTGCTGGTGGCGGCCTACATCACGATAACGATGAGGGACCTCCTCAGCGCGGCAATAGCTTCCGCCGCCATGAGCCTGCTCCTCAGCCTGGAGTTCTACATGCTCCACGCGCCGGACGTGGCGATAGCCGAGGCCGCGGTCGGAGCCGGCGTCGTTACAGCAGTGGTTGTGTATGGAATAGCCAAAACGGAGAGATGGGAGCGTGAGGGACCATGAAGAGGACTTTCGGAGCTCTCGCACTGCTGTTCCTCCTCGGAGTGCTGCTCGTCGTTGCGAGCCCTTCAACCGGAATAAAGTTCGGCCTCGGCGGTGAGGACTGGAAGGCCTACCGCTACACCGACCAGTACTACATAGACCACGGTGTGGACGAGGTCGGCGGAACCAACATAGTTACGGACATAGTCTTCGACTACCGTGGCTACGATACCATAGGGGAGGCTACCGTTCTGTTCACCGCCATAGCAGGAGCGGTTGCACTTCTCAGGCCCTGGAGGAGGGATGGCAATGAAGAATGACATGGGACTAATTGTTAAGACCACCGCGAGGGCAACCATTCCGCTCATAGGAATCTTCGGCGCCTACGTTGTCTCACACGGTCACCTTACGCCGGGAGGCGGCTTCCAGGGAGGAGCGACCATAGCCGGAGCCGGGATACTGTTCCTCATAGCCTTCGGGCTTGGTGAGATGAAGAGGCGCTACAACCACCATCTCTACTCGGCCCTTGAAGGCCTGGGCGGCCTGGTCTTCCTCGGAGCGGCCATGCTCGGCCTCGGTGTGGCGTTCTTCTACAACACGCTGTGGCACAACGGGCCGGTCTTCAACGGCCAGCCGGGAACGCTGCTCTCGGCAGGATACCTGCCGATAATGAACCTCGCCGTGGGACTCAAGGTCTTTGCGGGACTGGTCAGCGCGATGGTGGCTATAGCGGCATTCAGGAGGTGGGACGAATGATACCTTTCCAGTTCATCACGGCGTTCCTGCTGATAGCCATGGGGATCTACGCCCTCCTCTACAAGAGGAACCTCATCAAGCTCATACTGGCCCTCAACATCATTGATGCGGGCATCCACCTGCTCCTCATAAGCTTCGGATACCGCATAGAGGCGGGCCAGATACCAACCGCGCCAATCTACACGGGCTACGAGACCGTAAAGAGCGCCATGGTCGCCCCGATTCCGCAGGCGCTCACGCTCACCAGCATAGTCATCGGAGTCTGCGTTCTCTCGCTGGCGATGGCCCTCACCATAAACGCCTACAGGCACTACGGAAGCCTCGACGTTAACAAGCTCAGGAGGTTGAGAGGATGAACGGGCTGATTCCATACCTCATCATAGTCCCGCTCCTTGGAGCATTCGCACTGCCCATAGTCGGCCTCGCGGGAAGGAAGGCCAGGGAGCTGTGGGCGATACTCATCACAGGCATCACCCTCGGCGTTGCGGCCGGTCTGTTCAACACAATCTGGAAGAGCGGCGAGATACTCGTCTACACCCTCGGAGCGAAGAGCCCCCTCGGAAACGGCGTGCCGTTCCCGATAAGAATAGTGTGGGAGGTCGACCTTATCAGCGCGCTCTTCGCCCTGATGGTGACCTTCATAGCCTTCGTGGCCGTGCTCTACTCCAGCGAGTACATGAGGCACGACACGGGGCTTGAGAAGTACTACGCCCTAGTCCTCGTCCTTGAGGTCGGCATGCTCGGCATAGCCATAACCGGCGACCTGTTCAACTTCTACGTCTTCCTGGAGATAATGAGCATAGCGAGCTACGCCCTCGTCGCCTTCAGGAACGACACCTGGGAGGGCATCGAGGCGGGCATAAAGTACATGTTCGTCGGCTCGCTGGCCAGCTCGTTCATCCTCCTCGGCATAGTGCTCCTCTACGGCCAGTACGGAACGCTGACGATGGCCTACCTGGCCAAGATGATAGCTGAGAACCCAACCTTCACCGCCAAGGTGGCCCTCGGCCTCCTCGCGGGCGGACTGCTCTTCAAGAGCGGTGCCGTTCCTGTGCACATGTGGCTCGCAGACGCACACCCGGCCGCTCCGAGCTCGATCAGCGCCATGCTCTCGGGTCTCGTCATCAAGATAGGCGGTACCTACGCCCTGGCGAGGCTCGCCTTCAGCGTCTTCAGCGCCGGAATCAGCACCAAAACTATCGGCTGGATAATCATATTCTTCGCCTGCGTGACACTCATAGTCGGAAACGCGATGGCGGTGATACAGACCGACATGAAGAGGCTCTTCGCCTTCTCCAGCGTCGGTCAGATCGGCTACATCCTCCTCGGCATAGGAATCGGCCTCGCCGCGTACGGAAGCGACGTCAGCCAGGTCGCCTTGGCGGGTGCGATATACCACACCGTGAACCACGCGATAATGAAGGCCCTCCTGTTCCTCGTCGCGGGAGCGGTCATACACCAGCTCGGAACCAAGAACCTCAACGAGCTGAGTGGAATAGCCAGGAAGATGCCGGTCACGAGCTTCGCCTTCCTGGTCGGTGCGGCCGCGATAATCGGCCTTCCGCCGCTCAACGGCTTCGCGAGCAAGTGGCTCATCTACGAGAGCTCGGCGCTCTTCAACCCGTTCCTCGCGGCGATAGCCGTCATAGGCACGGCCTTCTGTACCGCCGCATACATCAGGGTGCTCTTCACGTTCTTCGGAAGGCCGAGCGAGAGGGTCATGAACGCGGAGGAGCCAGGAAAGGCCATGCTCGTGCCGATGCTCATACTGGTGGCGGCAATAATCGTCATGGGACTCTTCCCATGGGCCATCAGCGACAAGGTCATGCTTCCGGCGGCAAAGACCCTGGAGAACATAGGCGCCTACGTTTCGGCGGTGCTGGGGGGTGCGTGAAATGTTTGGCTACTGGGATGCACTCTATTTCGTTTACGTCTTCATCATAGGACTGCTCATCTCGTACGCCCTCTACAAGTGGGCCGAGCGCTCCAGCACGGGGACGAGGAGAACCGGCGATGGAACGAAGATATTCCTCAGCGGTGAGGACCAGGACGAGGTTATTCCGCAGTTCGAGCACTTCCAGGGCTACGTCACCGGAAGGCACGTCATGTGGGGCCTCATAAGGGGAATCCACAGGATGTTCCTCATCTTCCGCAGGGAGCACACCGGACTGCTGAGCGACTACATCAGCTACCTGCTCGTCACGACCGCGATAATCGTGGGAGCGCTGATAGTGTGGGGATGAGGAGGTGAGATGAATGGCGATTAAGGTTACAAGGGCAGAGACCAATGTCAGCTCAAACTCCTCGGAGCGCGAGAGGCTTGAGAGGGAGATATCAAAGCTCTGCAGATACATAGGAAGATCACCCTGGGTGTTCCACGTGAACAGCGGCAGCTGCAACGGCTGCGACATCGAGATAATAGCCGCACTGACGCCGAGGTACGACGCCGAGCGCTTCGGCGTGAAGCTCGTTGGAACACCGAGGCACGCGGACATCCTGCTCGTAACCGGGCCGGTGACCGACCAGAGCCTTGAGAGGGTCAAGCTGGTCTACGAGCAGACTCCGGACCCCAAGGTTGTCATAGCCGTGGGGGCCTGCCCCACCGGAGGGAGCGTGTTCTTCGAGAGCCCGTTCACCAACGCGCCGCTGGACAAGCACATGCCGGTGGACGTCTTTGTTCCCGGCTGTCCGCCGAGGCCCGAGGCGATACTCTACGGAGTCGTGCTCGGTCTGCAGAAGCTGATAGAGAGAATTGAAGGTAAGGAGGGGAGCAAAGAATGAACGTTGACGAGTTCGTTAAAGTCTTTGGCGAGAGGTTCCCCGAGGCCGAGATAAGGGTGAGCGAGAACAAGATGCCCCACCCGAAGAGGCGCGTCTGGGTCGAGATAGACAGGGAGAAGTTCCACGACGCCATGAAGTTCATCAGGGAACTCGACCCGAAGGCCCAGTTCTCCATCATAATAGGAATAGACGCCGGCGACAGACTGCTCGCCAAGTACCACATGGAGATGTTCTGGGAGGAGGGGGAGAGCCTGTCGCTCATCATAGGCACTAGCGCTCCCAAGGACGACCCAAAACTGCCCACGGTCACGGACGTCTTCCCGAGCGCGCTGCCCTACGAGAGGGAGAACCAAGAGTTCCTCGGGCTGTTCTTCGAGGGAATCCCCGACCCGAGAAGACTCTTCCTGCCCGACGACTTCCCGGAGGGAATCTACCCGCTGAGGCTCGACGAAACCGGAATCAAGCCCGAGATGGTGAAGAACGCAGGCCACCCGTACAAGATAGGGGGTGCAAAGAAATGAACGGGAGACTTGAGTACTGGGTCAAGGTTCCAGTGGGACCCATTCACCCGGCCTTGGAGGAGCCTGAGAAGTTCATCATCACGCTCGACGGAGAGAGGATAATCAACGTCGACGTCAAGCTCGGCTACAACCTCAGGGGACTCGAATGGATAGCAATGAGAAGGAACTACATCCAGATACTATACCTAGCGGAGAGAATATGCGGAATCTGCTCCTTCTCCCACAACCACACGTATTCCAGAGCCGTTGAGGAGATGGCAGGCATAGAGGTGCCCGAGAGGGCCGAGTACATCCGCGTGATAGTCGGCGAGCTGGAGAGAATCCACTCCCACCTGCTCAACCTAGGTGTGGTTGGCCATGCGATAGGCTACGACACGATTCTGCACCTCAGCTGGCTCGCCCGCGAGCGCGTCATGGACATCCTAGAGGCCATCGGGGGCAACAGGGTCAACTACTCCATCAACACCATCGGCGGTGTGAGGAGGGACCTGGAGGAGAAGCACGTACGGGCGATACTCGACATGATAGAGTACTACCGCAACGAGGTCATGCCGAAGATTGAGGAGATATTCCTCTACGACCCGACGGTGGAGGCAAGGCTGAGGGATGCCGGGGTTATCCCCAAGAGGATAGCCATCGAGTACAGCGCGCAGGGACCGACCGCCAGGGGGAGCGGCGTGAAGAGGGACGTCCGCTACAACGAGAAGCTGAGCGTCTACCCCGACCTCGGCGTGAAGCCGATAACGCCCAAGGAGTTCACGGGCGTTGTCAAGGGGGACGTTTTTGACAGGATGGTTGTCCGCGTTGGGGAACTCTGGCAGAGCATGGACCTAATAGAGAGGGCCATAGACCAGATGCCGGAGGGCAAGATAAAGGCCGTTCCAAAGGACAACACCCTCCTGTTCCAGCTCAAGAAAGCCGAGGGGGAGGGAATAGGCAGGTACGAGGCTCCGCGCGGTGAGCTTGTCCACTACGTCATGGCCCAGAAGGGCAAGGACATTCCGGCGAAGTGGAAGATGCGCGAACCCACCTTCCCGAACCTGTTCGCGATAGCCAGGGCGCTGGTCGGCGAGCAGGTGGCGGACGTTCCGGTTGCAATAGCCTCGATAGACCCGTGCCTGAGCTGTACCGACAGGGTCGCGGTGGTGGATGCTAACACAGGGAGAAAGAAGGTCCTCACCGAGAGAGACCTCCTGAGGCTCTCGATAGAGAAAACCAGGGAGCTGAACCCGAACGTTAAGGCGAAACCCGAAGTTGTCGGAGTAGGCTGCCCGAGGGGTGGTGTCCTATGAACGTCATCTATGCAACGCTCGGATTCCTGGGAGTTTACGCTTACGTATCCTTAGCCTCACTGCTCTGGGGAGGGATAGACAGGAAACTGGTTGCGAGGATGCAGCGCAGGATGGGTCCTCCGCTGCTCCAGCCGTTCTACGACTTCCTGAAGCTGGTGGGCAAGGAGTCCATAATCCCGAGGGACGCCAACAGGTTCTTCGAGCTGGCCCCGGTGCTGGCCCTCGCCACCTCCATCGCCCTGCTCGCCTACACCCCGCTCGGGTTTGAACCCATCTTCGGAACCAAGGGCGACGTGATACTCTTTATATACCTGCTGACCCTAATCGGCTTCCTCAGGGTCGTCGGTGCCGTTAGCTCCGGCTCCCCCTACGCCCAGATAGGCGCCCAGAGGGAGATGATAGTCCTCGTCTCCAGGGAAGGGCCGATGATGCTGGCTCTCTTCACCATACTCTGGCGCCTCAGCGATCTCGGCGTTACAAAGCCGTTCAGCATGGGCACCTTCTACGAGCACAACGTCTGGGAGCTTGGAACCCCCCTGAGCATCATAGGAACTTTCATACTGCTCTTTGTCTTCATGGCCTGGCTAGCCAGCGAGATCGAGGTCGGTTACTTCGACATCCCAGAGGCCGAGACCGAGCTCGCCGAGGGAACGATGGCGGAGTACAGCGGAAGGCACCTGGCCCTCTTCGAGCTTGCCAACGCGATAAAGGCCTTCGTGAGCGCAAGCCTCGTCGTGGCCATATTCTTCCCCTGGGGCATCTCGGGCTACCTCGGACTCAGCGGAATTACCGCGATAGTCGTTGACCTGCTCTTCCACACCCTCAAGGTCTTCGCCGTTCTCTTCGTGAGCATGAGCGTCTTCAGAGCGGTAACCGGAAGGCTCAGAATAAACCAGGCTGTGGGCCTGTTCTGGACGAGGATGCTTCCGGCGGCAATAGTGGGGGCACTGCTGCTGGCGATAGACACCCTGGGGGTGATAGCATGAAGGTTCCGCCAACGCTATCGACGGTGCTGGGCAACCTGTTCAAGAAGCCGGCAACCAACCCGTTTCCTGCGAGCGAGCCGGTTCCAACCCCTGAGGGCTTCAGGGGCAAGCTCGTCTACTACCCTGACAAGTGCGTTGGCTGCAGGCTCTGCGTCATGGTCTGCCCGGCAGGGGTCATAGAGTACGTCCCGGAGGTCAGGAAGGTCACCTTCTGGCTCGGAAGGTGCGTCTTCTGCCAGCAGTGCGTGGACGTCTGCCCTGTGAAGGCCCTGGAGATGAGCGACGAGTTCCTGCTGGCGACGGACGATAAGTACGACGACAATCTCCGCTGGTTCAAGGAGGATGAGATAGCGGAGCTCAAAAAGAAGCTGGAGGAGCAGAAAAAGGCAAAGGAAGCGGCTAAGAAAGAAGGTTCCAAATAGTCACATTCCTTTTCTTACGTTTTCCTCTGTGGTTTCTAATGCTCTTTTCTGAACATTCGTATCCAAGAACATACTACGAAGAGCCGTTTTTTGTACTTATGTAAAGCATTGTGCTGTTTCTATTTGTCAAATTTCAGGTTGTCAACCATTTGTTTTAGAAATCCATTTATAAAGATTTAGCCAATGCTCAATTGAGATTTCGGGAAAATACGCCCGATAAGGGTTTAAAACCTAAAGTTGAGGTGGGAAAATGGGGTTTGCCGCACCGTTCCTGTGGTCCCTTATCGTCTATCTGCTCCTCACAGCGGGCTCCGGCAAAGTCATTGCTTGGAGTCCGGGGGAGCTGGTTGCAGGGATTGTAATAGCGGCCATCATAGGCTACGCCACAAAGGACGTCATGGACGAAAAGGTGAGCTACTTCTTCAACCCAAAGAGGTGGCTTCTCTTCATAGTCTACGCAATAGGGCCGTTCTTCTTCGCCATGGCAAAAGCGAACCTGGACGTTGCATACAGGGTCATAACCGGCAAGATAAGACCCGGAATAGTCAAGATATCCCCCGACCTGACCC
The DNA here is from genome assembly GCF_012027615.1 of Thermococcus sp. 21S7. NCBI lineage: Archaea > Methanobacteriati > Methanobacteriota > Thermococci > Thermococcales > Thermococcaceae > Thermococcus > Thermococcus sp. 21S7. Next base: position 195,320 of record NZ_SNUT01000005.1, on the reverse strand, counting down.
GGGATGAGAGCAGGACTCTTCTGGCCAACTCGATAACCTTGACGCCTGGAACATTCACCCTGGAGATAGACGAGGAGGGCAACTTCTACGTTCACTGGATAAACGTGCCGCCCGGAAAGGAGAAGCCCACGCCGGAGGAGCTGTGTGGGTACCTTCCAAAATGGGCAAGGAGGATTGCGGAATGACGATAGACGGGATGTTCATGTGGGCAATGATACTGCTGCTGTTTTCGGCAACTCTGACGCTCATAAGGCTCCTGGCCGGGCCGACGATACCTGACAGGGCCGTCGCCCTGGATTCCATGACGACAACCACCGCCGGAGCGATGGTCGCATACGGCGTCATAACCAGGCAGGCGGTTTTCATTGATGTCGCTCTCGTCTACGCGGTTCTGAGCTACATCGCGACCCTCTACATAGCCCGCTATCTGGTCAAGAAGAGGGTCGGGGTTATCTACACTGAAGAGGGGGAGGACTCATGATAGAGTGGCTCATCGGAATCTTCCTGGCAATAGGGGTCATCTTCAACCTGCTGGCCAGCATAGGCCTCCTCCGCTTCCCCGATGTCTACACAAGGATACACGCGGCAACCAAATGCACGACCTTCGGTACGATATTCATAGTCCTCGCCACGGTTACCTACGCGATATACAGCTACTTCTGGGTTGAGAAGGACCCCTCGTGGATAACCATAGGGATACACTCGGCGCTGGTGGTCATATTCCTCGTCCTCACGAACCCTGTTGGAGCGCACGCCCTCGGCAGGGCCGCCAGGAAGTCGGGAATACTGCCCTACGGGGCGGTTATAGACGAGCTGGAGGGTCGCCTATGAACTTCGAGGAACTCTTCTGGGCGCTTCAAGTTATGGCGGGGCTGGGGCTTCTGATAGCGGCGATAGCCGCCGTGAGGTTCAAGAACCTGGTCTCGGCCGTCATCGCGATGGCAGTGTTCAGCCTGATACTCTCGCTGGAGTTCTACATACTGCAGGCACCGGACGTCGCGATAGCGGAGGCTGGAGTTGGGGCGTGCCTTACAACCGCGATGTACCTGCTGGCGATCAAGAAAACCACCGACGAGGAGGTGATAGAATGAGGAGAGCCCTCGGCCTCTTCGCGTTCATAGGCTTCACTCTGTTCCTTCTGGTGGCAGCGGCGAGCCTCAGGCCCTTCGGTGAGCCGGTTCACACCGAGATGGACTCCTACTTCATCGGGCACGCGCAGGAGGAGGCATCGTCAAACAACGTCGTCACCAGCATAGTCTTCGACTACAGGGGTTTCGATACCCTCGGAGAGGCCACTGTACTGTTCACCGCGGTTGCGGGCGTGCTGATGGCCCTCAGAAGGAGGGAGGTGAAAGCATGACGACCCTCATCATCAAGACGACCACCAGGTACCTGACGGCGCTCATACTGACGTTCGGAGCCTACATCATCCTCCACGGTCACCTTACGCCGGGAGGCGGCTTCCAAGGAGGAGCTGTTTTCGCCAGCGGCCTGGCACTCCTCATAGTCGCGTGCGAGGACAGGGTGATAAGGGAGCGGTTCAAGAAGGTGCCCCTGAGCGCCTTTGAGAGCATCGGCGCCCTCGGATTCCTGGGAGTGGCAACCCTCGGCTTCATGGGATACACCTTCTTCAGGAACGTCATAGCCAACAGCGGGTTCCCGCTCTTCGGAGACCCGACCCCTCTAGGGATAAACCCCGGCTACCTGAACACGGGCGGAACGCTGCCGTATATGAACATATTCGTTGGAACGAAGGTTTTTGCCGGATTGACCAGCATAATCCTGGTGTTCTACCTCCTCCTGGGGGTGAGGAAGGATGAATAACGTGATTCTAGTCAACCTCCCGTTCATAGTCGTGGCGCTCCTGCTGGCGGTGGGGTTCTACACGATAGGCTTCAAGCGGAACCTCATCAAGGTCGTCATAGGCATTGAAATCCTTGAGGGAGCCGTCAACCTGTTCCTAATCGCCCTAGGCTACGTCAAAGGCGCCTACGCCCCGATATACACGATGGCACCGAAGGAGGCCGTCAACAACATGGTTCTGCCGACGCCCCAGGCGCTCACGCTGACGAGCATCGTCATAGGCGTCGCCGTCTCGGCCCTGATGCTGGCCTTCGCCGTCAACATCTACGAACACTACGGAACCCTTGACGTTACAAAGATCAGGAGGCTGAAAGGATGATCGAGCACCTGCCCGCACTCATGATAGCCGTACCCCTCTTCGGGGCGTTCGTGGCTCCCCTGCTCAAGAAAAAGGGCAGTGCTCCAGCAGTCTGGGCAATGATAATCACCGGCGTGACGCTGGGGATGGCGCTCCTCCTCGTCAGGGAGGTGCTCGCCCAGGGGATGATGGTGTACGTCTTCGGAGCGGACAGCCCGCACCTCGTTCTGCCCTCAGGGTACAGGGTTCCGATAAGGATAATATTCGAGGTCGACGCAATAGGGGCCTTCATGGCGCTCTCCGCAACGCTCATGAGCTTCATCGGGGCGATGTACTCATACAGCCACGTGAGGAACGAAACGGGCCTTGAGAAGTACTACGCGCTGCTCCTCCTCCTAGAGGTCGGAATCCTCGGCATGGTTCTGACTGGAGACCTGTTCAACCTCTTCGTGTTCCTGGAGATAGCCGGAATAGCCGGTTCGGCCCTGGTTGGCTTCAGAAACTATCGCGGTGAGGCAAGCGAGGCAGGAATCAAGTACCTCATAGTCAGCGCGGTCGCTTCGCTGATGGTGCTGTTCTCAATCGGCCTGCTCTACGGCCAGTACGGGAACCTCAACATAGCCTACCTGAGCACCCAGATAGGGTTCAACACCGTTGACATAATCGCCCTCGGAATACTCTTCACGTCCTTCGCGATGAAGTGCGGTTCGGTACCGACCCACCACTGGGTTCCAGACGCGTACACGGAGGTTCCCTCGGGAATCAACCCCACGCTCCTAGTGGCGACCTACGCGAGCCTCTACGCCCTCTTCAGGGTGAGCTTCAGCCTCTTCGGCAAGGTTAGCTCGGGAATGAGCAGCGTCGGCTGGATAATGTGCGTCCTTGGAGTGCTCACCATGTTCATCGGCGTTACGATGGCCCTCGTCCAGAAGGACGTCAAGAGGCTCATGAGCTACCACGCGATTTCGCAGACCGGCTACATGCTCCTCGGCGTTGGCGTTGGCTTAGCCGTTCTCAACGATCCGGCAAAACTAGCCGCCTTCGGAAGGGACGCGATGGCCGGAGGTATATTCCACATAATCAACCACATCATCTACAAGAGCCTCCTCCTCATGACCGCCGGAGCGCTCTTCTACGTCACCGGAACGAGAAACCTCAACGAGATGGGCGGCTTGGCGAGGAAGATGCCCTACACCACGATAGCCTTCATAGTAGGTGCCGCGGCAATATCCGGAATACCGCCCTTCAACGGCTTCGCGAGCAAATTCCTCATCTACGAGACGTCCTACCAGCTGAGCCCGATATTCGCGATATTCGCAATGGTCACGAGCGTACTGACGCTGGCTTCGTTCGTCAAGGTCTTTGCCTCAGCCTTCCTCGGACCGCCGGTCAAGAAGTACGAGGAGGTAACGGAGGTTCCAAGGAGCATGGTAGTGGCGATGCTCATCCTGGCGGCGCTGTGTCTGCTGTTCGGTCTGTTCCCGAACGTTGTGCTGGACAAGCTTGTCTACCCGGCGGTTGACGCGCTGCTGAAGCTGGGCAGCTACCAGACGTGGGGTGGTATACTATGACCTGGATTGAGAGTCTTACACTGAACTCCCCGTCGGGATTCTGGAACCCGATAGTCTGGCTGGTGTTCCTGGTGATCTTCGCCATCATCGGTTACCTCATCTATTCGCGCGGAAACAGGAGCTACAAGCCGAACACCGACCAGGTGAAGCCCTTCCTGAGCGGCAACAAGGTTGAGGACGTGGAGGAAATCCGCGTAAGGGCCGGCGACATATACTGGGGCTTCATCGAGGCGCTGAAGGGCTACTACGACGTGCTCATGAGAATGCACACCGGAGACGTCAGGGACTACATCCTCTGGTACCTCGGACTCGGTGCCATAATCCTGTTCATCCTCGTGGGGGGTGTGTGAATGGGGAAGCTGACCAACTTTAAACGCTCCCTCTGGGTTTTCCATGCCTCCGGGGGGAGCTGTAACGCCTGCGATATCGAGATTATAGCCGCGCTGACGCCGCGCTACGACGTGGAGCGCTTTGGAATCAAACTCGTCGGAAGTCCAAGGCACGCGGATGTCCTCCTCGTAACCGGGGCCATCCCGAGGGACTTCGCCGACAAGCTGAGGCGCATATACGAGCAGATGCCCGACCCGAAGGCCGTCGTGGTCATCGGAAACTGCGGAACCAGCGGGGGAGTGTTCTACGACTCCTACAACATAGCCGGCCCGATAGACGAGATAATCCCAGTGGACGTCTACGTTCCCGGCTGCCCCCCGAGGCCCGAGGCGATAATAGACGGCGTTGTGAAGGCCTGGCTCAAGATAGAGAAGCTGGAAAAGGAGCTGGAGGGGAAGAAAGAATGAGGGAACCAATGAGCGCGGAAGAGGTCCTCAAGAGACTCCAGGAGGCGCTCGGGGAGGCCCTGCTCTCCCACGAGGTCAGGGAGTACACGATGGGAGTCAGGAGGAAGAGAACGTACCAGGAACTCTGGATAGAGATAGACCCGAAGGCCTTCAGGAGAGCCGTCGAAGTCATGTTCGAGCTTGACTACCCGCACCTGCACTTCATAACCGGAGAGGACGATGGGGGCGACTTCCTGAGGATGGTCTACTCCTTCGGCCTGTTCTGGGCCGTTCCCTGGGGGGAGCTCAGCGTCACCATGCGCTTCAACCTTCCGAAGGATAACCTAGTCCTGCCGACGATAACCGACATGATGCCCGGGGCGGAGACCAACGAGCGTGAGATTAGGGAGATGCTCGGCGTTGAATTCGAGGGCCTGAAGAACAAGCGGCACCTATTCCTGCCCGACGACTGGCCGGAGGGCAAGTACCCCTGGAGGAAGGACGAGTACGGCGTGGAGGACATGGTGAAGCATACCCACAAGAGCGTGAACGAGATAAGGAGGGGTGAGTGATGGCGAAAACCCAGTACTACGTCCCTGTCGGCCCGATCCACCCGGCGCTGAAGGAGCCGATAAGGGTCGAGGCCAAGGTCGAGGGAGAGAGGATAGTCGATGTGGACGTCAAGAGGGGCTTCGCCCACAGGGGAATAGAGTACATGGGCATGAAGAGGAACGCCATACAGACCCTCTACCTCTCGGAGAGGATATGCGGAATCTGCTCGATATCGCACCCCTACGCCTTCGTCATAGGAAGCGAAAAGGCCCTGGGAATAGAGGCCCCGCCGAGGGCCCAGTACATAAGGACGATAATAGCCGAGCTGGAGAGGATTCACAGCCACATACTCTGGCTCGGTGTCGTGGCGCACGAGATGGGCTTTGACTCCCTCCTGTTCTGGACGTGGAAGGGCAGGGAGAAGGTTCTCGACATCCTGGAGCTACTGACAGGTAACAGGATAAACTACTCCGTGTTCATGATAGGCGGCGTCAGGAGGGACATAACGGAAAGCCAGGCGAAGGCCGTAAGGGACATGATAAACTACTACCGGATATTCACGGAGGAGATGAAGGACGTCTTCCTGGCGGACCCCGTCTACAAGGCCAGGACGCGGGGAGTGGCACAGCTTTCCAGGGATATGGCGAAGAAGCTCAACGTATGCGGGCCGGTTGCCAGGGCGGCAGGACTAAGAATGGATGTCAGGCAGGACACGCCGTACGACGCCTACGCGGACATTGACGTAAGGGCAATAGTGCCGCAGGACATAGTGGGCGAGGCCAGGGGCGATGCCTACGACATCACCCTCGTCAGGATATACGAGATAGAGCAGAGCCTCGACATAATCGAGTTCTGCCTGGATAACATGCCAGAAGGCAAGATAATGGCCATTCCAAACTACGTGGCGCTTCTGGCCAAGATAAGGAGGAGCGAAGGGGAGGGAATCGGCATGCACGAGGCACCGCGCGGTGAGGTCATCCACTACTTCAAGTACGGCAACAAGCGCGACGGGCCGGTCGTCTGGAAGGTGATAGCACCGAGCTACAACAATATCAACACGTGGGGACCGCTCCTCCTCGGAGCCGAGGTGGCGGACATACCGATAGTCGTCGCCTACATAGACCCGTGCATGTGCTGCAACGACAGGGTCGCGGTGGTAAGGGACGAGAACGGCAGGCTAATCGACCCTGCAACGCTGCACCTGAAGGCGGTTGAAAAAACAAGGAAGCTTAGGGAAGAGCTGGGGGTGAGAGAATGAACTGCAGCATCGTCCATGAGGGGTGCATGGGAACAGCGGCCACTCCAAAGGCTCGCATCTATCTCGCGTCCGGAGGACGCACTTTAAGGGCGAGCAAATGGACAATGGACACTATTGAGGCACCCGCCAGCGGAAAAGCCAGTTTTGGAGTTAGTAACGTTCCGCCATCCGTCAAGGACGTTCGAACGATAGTGAGAACGGCGCTTGCACAAACAAGGGCTGAGGGGGTGAGAGAATGACCCCCGAAACACTGCTGTACGCCTTTACGTTCCCCGTACTGGGAGTTTTCCTCGGACTGGTCTACAAGGGTATAGACAGGCGCGTCTCGGCCAGGCTGACCTCCAGGATAGGACCGCCAATAAGGCAGCCCTTCTGGGACGTTGGCAAGCTGCTCCTGAAGGAGACCGTCGTTCCCGAGAACGCGGTGGCGTGGATATTCAACGCCATGCCCATAGTCTCATTCGCGGCCTCAATGACCCTGCTCCTGTACATACCCTTCGGAGTGCTCAAAGCTCCGCTCGAAGGCTACGGAGACCTCGTCGTCATCCTGTACCTGCTGACCCTTCAGTCGCTGGCAATGGCCATAGGCGGCTTTGCATCGGGAAGCCCGTTCTCCTCGGTGGGTGCGCAGAGGGAAATGGTGCTCATGATGAGCTACGAGATGCCGCTGGCGACCGTCATAGTTGGCTTCGCCGTGCTCTACAAGAGCTTCTCACTGACGACCATAGCGAGCACACCGGTGTGGGGCGTCGCGGGCCCGCTCGCGGCCATGGGCGTGGTGCTACTCTTCGTGGCCTTACTCGTCGTTACGCCGGCCGAGCTGGCGAAACTGCCTTTCGACATAGCCGAGGCCGAGACGGAGATATGTGAGGGTATGCTCGCCGAGTACAGCGGGAGGAATCTTGCACTGTTCTACCTCTCGGACGCGGTCAGGGGCTTCGCCATGGCAGCGCTGGAGGTGGTGCTGTTCTTCCCGTTCGCGCTGACGAGCATGCTCAACCTGAACCTAACTGGAACGCCCTACTACGTCGTCGAGGCCCTGTGGTTCCTCTTCAAGGTCATGGTCATCTACCTGCTGGCGATAACGCTGGTCAGGACATCGTTCGCAAGGTTCAGGATAGAGCAGGCCTCCAGAGTGTTCTGGGTCTACGTCAACATAATCGCCCTCGTCGGGCTCGCGCTGGTATGGCTGGGGGTGTGACGCATGGTAAACAAGATGATGTTCGTCCTCCTCAAGCAGCTCGTCAAGAAGCCCGCCACCAACCCCTTCCCGGTTAAGCATGCTCCCGCTAACGTCACGGCGCTCATAGAGAAAGTGCAGAAGGGTGAAGCTCAGATAAACCCGCCCGTCCCGGTTCCCGAAGGGTTCAGGGGTAAGCTCGTCTACGACCCGGAGAGGTGCATAGGCTGCCGGCTCTGCATAATGGTCTGTCCTGCGGATGCCATGGAGTGGATACCTGAGCTGAAGAAGATAAGGCACTACGTTTCACGCTGTATGTTCTGCGCCCTCTGCGTTGATGTCTGCCCGGGCAAGAAGTTCCCGGGAGAGGAGAAGGCCGTCAAGGCGCTGAGAATGAGCGAGGAGTTCCTGATAGCTGACTACGACAAGTACAGCGACAACCTGATAGAGGAGCCGCCGGAGGCCAAGGAGCTATTCAAAAAAGAAGTGAAGGAGGCAGCGGAGTCAGAAGGCTAGCGTGAGCTAAGCCTCCACTCCCTCTTTTTTTACACCTGCTCTGTAGTCGTAATCCCGTATAAGGGACCCAACGGCCCTCTCATGGAGCCTCTCCGTGGAACCGAGGTAAGAAAAGACCGCCCTCAGGGTTTCGTCGTCGGCCTTCTCGGCTAGAATTGAGTAAACCCTCTCTGCAACCTCCTCCAGCTCAAGGGCACACTTAAGAACGGCAAAAACGTCGTTCTCACTCTCAAGCTCCCTTATCTCGGAGAGCTCCTCCAAAGACGGCCCATTGACGGCGGGAATCTCATCCCCGAACTTTCTCGTGTAGAGGGTCCTCAGCTTCTTCTCGTGTCTTCTCGCTTCTTGGCCGAGGAGTTTGAACATATCCCCCACGGCCCCCTCAACATCCATACCCCTGGCCCTCTCGGCCAGCCTCTCGTAGAGCAGGGCCTTGTCACCCTCCAGGGATATCCAGTGGGCGAGAAGCTCCCCCAGGGGAAGTTCCTCAAGGAAAGACAAGCCTTCGAGATCAACCATCCCACTCACCCAATAAAACTTACACCGGAGGCTTTATACGGCATTTGGCACAACCGTCTATAAAAGGAGTTTAGGGGAAAAGGACAGTTAATAAAGGATTTACCAAAAGGGGAGGTGTTTTTGAATCGGATTTCGGGATTTCAGGCCTTTTTCTTTACATTTCATTAGCGAGGGGTTAACCCGCTGGAACCCTCGCCCCTCACGGCGGGGAGGAGGTCAGCAACTCACTGTACCTCTCCAGGAGCATCTCGTAGTGGCCCCGCTCAACGTCGGCCAGTTTGGAGTAGAACTCCCTCAGCCGTTCGTCATCCACACTCTCCGCGAGCAGCTTGTAGGACTCGTGGGCTATCAGCTCGCTCTCCATCGCCGCCTTCAAAACCTCCTCCAGCTGGTCTGCCCTCTCGAATTCATTGAGAACCGGAAGAACCTCAAGCGGGGGAAGGTCGCTCCTCGGAACGTCCCCGTAGGTCTCCCCGAGCTGGGCCTCAAGCTCGGCGGCGTGGTTCAGCGAATCCTCGGCCAGCTTCTCGAAGGTTTTCACCAGTTCCTCTCCGAGACCCAGGTTGCGGGCACGCCTCGCGAGCTCGCGATAAAATTCCGCCTCCTTCTTCTCACCCTCTATCCAGTACGCAAGGGCGTCCCTGTAGCTCAGCCTTGAGAGGGCCTCAACGACCTCGTGAACGTCGTACATTCCCATCCCCTGCACGGATAGCCCACAGGGTCTAATAAGCTTTAGGTTCATCTAACGAGCCATATTGAGAGGAACATGATGATGTACGCTATCACGCTGATGACGATGTGGGCCTTTATCCACGTCTCCCTGCGCTTTGATAGGAATATCAGTGCCCCGCTCAGCATGGCGAGGCCCATGAGGGCAAAGCTCAGGTAGCCAAGGGTGTAGTGGTCAAAGCTAACCATTTGGAACACCCACAGGGAAGATGTAAAGGGGAGCACCATCGGTGCCCAGTATCTCCGCAACACCCTCATCGTAGAAGGCCCCAACCGCGACGGTTCCCAGGCTTAGAGCGGTTGCCTGAAGGTAGAGGTTCTGGCCTATGTGGCCAGCCTCCATGTGGACGTACCTGACGCCCCGTTCACCATAGTAGGAGGTCGTTCTCCCATAGAAGGCCACGAGGACTATGCTGAGGGGTGCATCCCCAACCCACCGCTGATCGAGGGCGGCATCCTGGAGGGCTTTTCTGTAGTCGCCGGCCTTCACCAACACGAGGGTGTGGTTGAAGGGGTCGTAGCGATACACTCCCGGGGCAAGGCCCTCAACGTTCCCCGCCACCACGTAGACCTCGAAGGGATACGTCGCCCCCGCGCTGGGCGATGCCCGAAACTTGGTTCGCTGGGCAGTTATCCCCTGTGCCGCCCAGAGGAGCTGGGAGAGCTGGCCAAGGGTTACGGGCTCGTCCCTGTAGGAGCGTATGCTCCTCCGCCTCGCTATCGCTTCCTCGACGCTAACCTCTGAGTCCAGCCTGGGCTCCGGCAGGGCTATGACCTCCCCCGAAAGGGTCTCGCCCACTCCCCTCCAGAGGATGTAGGGCTTGAGGACGAGAAGGAGGGACGAGGCTACCACCAGGGCCACGACGATGTACGAGACGTGCCTGAAGTTCATGTTTATGAATTGGACGTCATACTATTTTAGGCTTCACTCGACTACCTCAAAGCGAAGCAGTTCACCCCTTCCCACCAGCCCGATTCCGGCCTTTTTCCCCAGCACCTCGACGGCGACGGTGTAGTCCGGGTCGCTGAGGTTGACTTTTAGGCCGAAGGCTTCCACTATAAGCGAACCGAGGCCTATTTCAAGCTCCCTCTGGGACATCCTCTTGTTCCCCCTGACCTTGGCGCGCACCGCAAAGGTGCCGTCTATTCTTTTCGCCACTTCAAGGACGGCCTTTTCTATCTCTTCCCTCCTGGCGGGAACGATGAGGTCGAGGGGGACAACGCGCTGTATCGCCTGGGTCTCGAAGTTCTTCAGCCTTCCTATGGCTTCCTTCTTCGACAGGGGCGTTTCGGCGAGGAGAACGCCCCTCCAGTCTGTACCCCTGACCCTGACCTTCCCCAGCGCCCACTCCAGTTCGAGTATGGCGTCGCCCTCACGTCCAGCCGGAGCCGTAACGAGAAGAATCGTCATCTCCGCTCACCAATGGACAGGTTTTTATATTTCGCGTTCCTAAACTATGCGGTGAGTTAAAATGGAAGCCGGTGGCCTTAAGCTTTATCCATATCAGTCATACGAAGTTTACGGTCTTTCTCGAAATCCCTTTGAACAGCTCGCAAGCGAGGGAATAACCGACGTCGAGAGCATTCACGTCTATCAAGAGATAGACATGCGCCTCCAGATGATAATCTCCGAGGTCATTGGGAACAAAAGCTCGATAGCCATGAGCATCGTCGGCCCCCTCGGAATGGGCAAGACTCAGAGGCTCAAGACCATAGCCAAGGCCGTAGAGGAAAACCGCGGGAAGGCTATATACGTCAAGGTCGACACGAACGACATCCTCAAGCTCACGCGCGACATCTTCTACGCCCTCAAGCCGCCGAAGAGCAGGACGAACATCTTCCTGGAGAACCTCTCCAAAAAGCTCGGATTCATAGACAGGCTTGAAAAGATGCTGAGCGACAGGGACGAGTACAAAAGCAGAGACATAGCCGAACTTTTAACCGAGCAGATGGGGAGATACCCCTACTGCGCCCTTCTCCTGGACGAGCTTGAGAACATGGGGAGCGCGAGCGAGAGGGAGAAGATACAGTTCTTCGAGATGCTCAGGCACTTCATCAGCAACATGCCCCAGGGCTGTATCGTTGCCTTCGCCTGCGTCCCCGAGGCCTACGAGGAGTACTCCAAGATTTTCCCTGCCTTCTTCATGCGCCTCCACTACGAGTTCAAGCTCAGACCAATGAGCATAGACGAGGCCTACGAGCTGGTGAAGAAGAGGCTCAACAGGGTGAGGATACGGGACACAGATGATCCAATCTACCCCTTCACCGAGGGAGCGGTAAAGCTAATCCACGAGCTTGGGAAGGGCAACCCCAGGCAGATTCTTCGCCTGCTCCACTACGTTCTGAGCGAAGCCGTGAAGCACAAGTTCGATCCGATAGACGACTACGTTGTCACGGCAATCCTTGAGGAGCCCAAGAGCCTTGAGGAGTACCTCACGAGGATTCCAAAGGAGTACAAGGACCTCGTTGAGGCCATAGTTCACGAGTTCAACGGTGGGCCGGTGAGCTACATTCAGATAGCCAAGGTCGTCAAGAGGCCCGGAATACAGGTCTACGACCAGCTCAACGAGCTCATAAGGCTCGGCTTCCTGGTCGGAGACCCCAAAGGCAACTACAAGGTTCCAGAGTACGTGAAAAAGTTCCTGGAGGAAGAACAGGCCGAGAAAGAGGAAGAGTGATGCCCCATGCCCAACTACGACGTTCACGTGCTCAGCGGGATAGCCAGCTATCCTGTCATCGTCGCCGCGGCGGGATTCGCGGCCGCCCACGGCGCTCCCCTCGCCCTCACAACGATGGCTCTGGTGCTGGGCTACGCTTTCTACGTCCTGGGGAGCGACCTGCCGGACATGGACCATCCAAACGCCCTGATCCACCGCGGGACGAAGCCAATAGTCAGCGTGGTGGTCGGGGGGGCGGTCTACGTCAACGCCGCGGGGTCGATAAACGTCGGGGGGCCCTGGCTCAACACAACCGTTGAATGGGGCATAGCGGTTCTCGCCGCCGTGATAGCATGGTTCGCCTTCACGTGGATGATGCCAAAGCACAGGGGAATAGTTCACTCCTTCCTCTTCGCGGCCGTCTACGGGGGCCTGGCGTTCGTTCTGGTGGAGTACGGCCTCAACATGACGACGGGGGAGGGACTCTACGTCGGCTTCGCGGCCTTCTGCGGCTATGCCCTTCACCTTCTCCTCGACGGGGAGCTATCACTGCTGTAGAGAAACTCTTTTATTTTCCAACTTCGTATTTGCCCCGGTGGTTGCATGGAAGGCGGCGGGGCCCTGTTTATCGTCTTCATATTCATCATGCTGGGCATCATACTGATGGACATGGAGAGGGAAGCGAAGGCGAGGAAAAAGTGCACGGAACTGGCCTCCTCGATGAGGATCGACGGGAGAACCCTCGTACTCCCCGAGAAAACCAGGCTCCTGAGGGGAACCCTGCGGATAAGGGGCGAATGGATTGGGGCAAAGCACAGACACTACTCCGTGCAGAGGGAACTCAGAACCTCAGGGGAGTTCACCTCGGACAGGATAGAACTGGAGCCGGAGGGGTTCTTCGTCTTCATAGGTGAAAACGACGATGCCTGGGTTGAGCTTCCGGTTTACGTTATCGCGGAGGGGAGGTTCAGGGACGCCCTGATATCCCCCGTGCTGCCCACGTACAGAATCGAGGCAAGGGAGAACTCCCTGGGAACGTCCTACAACGACGAGTACGCCCACCTGCGGCTGGAGACAGGGAGGGGAATGATCTCGGGGAGGCTCTACACCAGCGTCGCGAAGTGCAGGGGAGCCAGGGTGGAGCTGATCCACCCCGAATCGAAGGGGAAGGAGAAGCTCGTGGAGGTTCAGGGGAGCGGGGAAAAAGATTTTGAGAGAAGGTTCTGGGAAAAGCCCCTGATACTAGTGATGGACAGGAACGTCAGCGATCCGCGGAAGCTCCGGGAGGCCTTCGGAGCGCGGAGGGTTCTGGAGGGACACGGAAAATACGAGGTTCTGCTCACGATGGACATCCCCCTAAAGCAGGACGAACACGCGGGGACGGAACTCCTGATCGAACCCGCGGAAGGGTTCCCCGAGGACAGTCCGGAAATTAACGTCGTGGTATGAATACCCACCACTGGGCAATAATGCTTTTAAATAGTCCACGTTAGGAAAGTCCGGAGGTGAGAGAGATGTTCAGCCTTGGAGGATTCTCACGCGGGGGAGAGTACGAGAACAAAACATGGGACGTGCTCATCATAGGCGCCGGGCCGGCCGGATTCACCGCGGCAGTATACGCGGCGCGCTTCGGCCTTGAGACGCTGATACTCAGCAAAGACCTCGGCGGAAACATGGCCCTGACCGACCTTATAGAGAACTATCCAGGATTTCCAGAGGGAATCAGCGGTTCCGAGCTGACGAACAGGATGCACGAGCAGGTCAAGAACCTCGGCGTTGATATAGTCTTCGACGAGGTGGAAAGGATAGACCCGACGGAGTGCGCCTACTACGAGGGGCCGTGCAAGTTCGCGGTCAAGACGAAGAACGGCAAGGAGTACAAGGCCAGGACGATAATCATAGCCGTCGGCGCCGCACCGAGGAAGCTCCACGTGCCAGGAGAGGAAGAGTTCACCGGAAGGGGCGTTTCCTACTGTGCGACCTGCGACGGCCCGCTCTTCAAGGGCAAGAAGGTCATAGTTGTCGGAGGCGGAAACACCGCCCTTCAGGAGGCGCTCTACCTCAAGAGCATAGGCGTCGACGTCACGCTCGTCCACAGGCGCGAGGAGTTCAGGGCCGACAAGATACTCCAGGACCGCTTTAAGGAGAGCGGTATTCCGACGATACTCAACACCGTCGTGACCGAAATCAGAGGCAACGGGAAGGTCGAGGCGGTCAAGTTGAAGAACCGCGTTACCGGCGAGGAGACCGAGATGGCGGTCGATGGAGTCTTCATCTTCATCGGCTACGAGCCTAAAACGGATTTCGTCAAGCACCTCGGCATAACCGACGAGTACGGCTACATCCCGGTGGACATGCACATGCGCACGAAGGTGAAGGGAATCTTTGCCGCCGGAGACATAACCAACGTCTTCAAGCAGATTGCAGTTGCCGTCGGCCAGGGTGCGATAGCGGCGAACTCCGCCAAGGAACTCCTTGAGGAGTGGAACTCAAAGGTCGCGGAGTGATTTCCACTGCCCCTAGTTCTTTTCTCTCGGCGTTTTTTTGCCCTCCGTTTTGGGAATCGAGGTATTTCCCGATTCTCCCGAAGATTTTTCGGTCAAAGATGTTCATTGATGAACATAGGGTTATATAGGATAAACCCTATCATCCATTGGTGATGCACATGGTGGTTAGACCGAACGTTAAAGAACTCCCCGGACCCAAGGCCAAGGAGGTTATCGAAAAGAACTTTGAGGCCCTCGCAGTTACCACCCAGGACCCGGAGACCCTCCCGATAGTCATCGACCACGGAGATGGAATCCTCGTTTACGACGTTGATGGAAACACCTTCTACGACTTCGGAAGCGGCGTCGGTGTTCTCAACGTTGGCCACGCCCACCCGAGGGTCGTCGAGGCCGTTAAAAAGCAGGCAGAGAGGTTTACCCACTTCGCGCTGAACGACTTCTTCTACGAGAACGCCGTCATACTCGCCCAGAAGCTGGCGGAGCTTGCCCCCGGCGACTTCCCGAAGAAGGTCGTCTACCAGAACAGCGGTGCGGAAGCAAACGAGGCCATGATGAAGCTCGTCAAGTACGGAACCGGCAGGAAGAGGTTCATCGCCTTCTACCACGCCTTCCACGGCAGGAGCCAGGCCGTTCTCTCACTTACCGCCAGCAAGTGGGTTCAGCAGGACAGGTTCTTCCCGACCATGCCGGGTGTTGAGCACATACCCTACCCGAACCCCTACAGGAACCCCTGGCACATCGACGGTTACGCCGAGCCGGACGAGCTCGTCAACCGCGTCATCGAGTTCATCGAGGAGTACGTATTCCGCCACGTCCCGCCCCATGAGGTTGGAGCCATAGTCTTCGAGCCGATACAGGGTGAAGGTGGTTACGTCGTCCCGCCGAAGAACTTCTTCAAGGAGCTCAAGAAGCTCGCCGACAACTATGGCATACTCCTCGCCGACGACGAGGTTCAGATGGGCGTCGGAAGAACCGGAAAGTTCTGGGCCATCGAGCACTTCGACGTCGCGCCAGACACCATCCAGTTCGGTAAGGCCATAGGCGGCGGCATTCCCCTCGCCGGTGTCGTCCACAGGGCAGAGATAGCCTTCGACAAGCCGGGCAGGCACGCCTCGACCTTCGGCGGCAACCCGGTTGCGATAGCGGCCGGAATAGAGGTCGTCGAGATCGTCAAGGAACTCCTCCCGCACGTTCAGGAGGTCGGTGACTACCTCCACAAGCGCCTCGAAGAGCTCATGGAGAAGTACGAGGCCATTGGAGACGCTAGAGGTCTCGGCCTCGCCCAGGCGGTCGAAATCGTCAAGAGCAAGGACACCAAGGAGAAGGACCCCAAGCTCAGGGATGCCATCGTCAAGGAGGCCGTCAAGCGCGGACTCATCCTCCTCGGATGCGGCGACAACAGCATAAGGTTCATACCGCCGCTGACCATCAAGGAGGAGGAGATAGACGTCGCCATGGAGATATTCGAGGAGAGCCTCAAGGCCGCTCTCCAGTGATTTCCTCCCTTTTCTTATCCGTTTACTGAAGTAGTAATCCCTGGAAGTCAAGTTTTTAAAGTTATAACTTGAGATTTTCCCGGTGGGGAACATGGTGAACCTGACAGAGATGTTCAGACCGTACGGTCACTACGTGCTCGGGGGTGCCGTGGTCATTTTCCTCGCGTACGTCTGGGCAAAGAGGAAGGAGTACCAGGCACCGGCGACGATAGCCCTCTCGGCCATTCTAGCGGCGGTTGTAGCGATAGCCACCAACCTGATAAAGGTTCCAACCCCAGCCACCGGGGGCTACATCAACTTTGGAGACACCATGGTCATGTTCTCGGCCATGGTATTCGGCCCGGTCGTGGGTGTCTTCGCAGGGGGCGTCGGCTCTGCCCTCGGCGACATCATAGGCGGCTACGCGGGATGGGCCCCGATAACGCTGGTGGTCAAGGGGCTTGAGGGTCTTGCCATCGGGTACATCGCCAAAAGGAGCGACAACGTCTCCACGATGGTCATAGCGGGCATCGTCGGCGGCATCATAATGGTCTCCGGATACTTCCTCTTCGAGGCATACATGTTCGGGGTCCCATCAGCGCTCACTGAGGTGCCAGGAAACATACTCCAAGCTGTTACGGGGATACTCGTGGGCACCGGACTGGCAACGATAATAAAGAAGAGGTACCCCGAGGTCGAGGATTTAATCTAAACGTCCAGCCTCTTCAATTCTTCCCACATTTCGCTTTCCTTAAGGAGGGGCTCTACCGAGATTCTCCTGGACGCCCTCTTCATCTGGCCCAGGTACTTCGAATCGGCGACGACCGCATCGTAGCCAAGCTCCTCGATTTTGTATATCTTCAGCCTGCAGTCCCTGAGCATTCCCGCAGAGTATTCAAGGAAACCAGGTCCTACGAGGAGTATGTCGGGCTCAAGCTCCTCTCCCCGGAGTTCCGAAATGGCCCTGTCAAGGATGTCCCTGATCTCGGCAATCTCCTGCATCCCTTCCCCCCTCCACGATTTTTACGCCGCTCGATGTTCCAATCCTCGTCGCACCAGCCTCTATCACCGCCAGTGCCTGCTCGTAGGTCCTTATTCCCCCTGCGGCCTTGACGCCCATCTCCGGGCCGACCACCTTTCTCATGAGCCGAACGTCCTCAACGGTGGCTCCGCCAGTTCCAAAGCCCGTTGAGGTCTTCACGAAGTCCGCCCCAGCTTCTTTCGCCAGCTCGCAGGCCTTCACCTTCTCCTCCTCGGTGAGGTAGCAGGTCTCGATGATGACCTTTACTTTGGCGCCCCTCTCGTGGGCGACCTTGACGACCTCGGCTATGTCCCTCTTCACGTATTCGTAGTCCCCGTCCTTGAGGGCTCCGATGTTGATGACCATGTCCAGCTCATCGGCACCGTCGTCGAGGGCCCGTTTCGCCTCAAAAACCTTGACCTCCGTCGGGGTTGCACCCAGCGGAAAGCCTATGACGCTGGCAACCTTCACGTCGGCGTTCTTCCCGCGCAGGTAGTCCTTGGCGAGCTTAACCCTGTAGGGATTGACGCAGACTGCGTAGAACCCGTACTCTATAGCCTCATCGCAGAGCCTCTTAATGTCATCGTAGGTAGCGTAGGGTTTGAGGTTCGTATGGTCAATATACTTGGCGACATCGATGTGATCACCCATAATCATCACCAGTAAATACTTTCCCTGAAGGTATTTAGGCTTTTTCTCCTCAAAAATGGGTAATTTACCGGAAAATCTGCAGAGTTCCATTGGATTTTCGCCGATTTGTCGATAAAGTCTGCCATCGTATGAAGAAACCACATCATCATGTAGAATCCCCAAGCCGCCTCAGGAACTCAGTGAACCTCTTCGCAACCGCAACATCGTCCAGGATGGGCTTCTCGTTCCCGGCGGCTATGCGTTCAAGGACCTCAACGGCATTGTCCCAGTTATCCTCCAGCGTTTTTCCCTTCGGAATCGTGTTTCTGAGAACGTGCCATCTCCCGGTTGGGGGGTCGTAGAACAGCACCCTGGGGATGTAGTCCAGATCCATGAACGTGTTGTCCAGGCTGAGTTCTATCCTGAAGCCATCAGCCTCGACGAAGCCATCCTCACGCAGTCGTCTCCTCCAGTCCATGTGGGAATGTTGGAGGGGAGGTTTAAAAGCTCATCTCCTCCCTGCGAAGGCAACCAGCAACGCCAGCAGAATCACGCTCCAGGTCCGCATATCTCCCACTAGCTGAACCAGGCGCCGCGGTGGAATCCTTTGAAGTCGCCCGAACAGCCCCGGGTTCAGCCAGCCTTCTCGCCCCGCTCACTGGCCCGTTCCCAGTCCCATACCGACCCGCGCGGGAGTCGTGCCCGCGTTTCCCAACTCCGCAGCCAAACATATGCACCCGTTCATCGCTTCGACCCGGATTGAAGCTAAAACCTTTATATGCCCTGCAGGGAATATCACCCGAGGTGATTGAGATGGAGAACCCCTTTGAGATAACCGGAGTCGTTGCCAGGGAGATACTCGACAGCAGGGGAAACCCGACCGTCGAGGTTGAGGTCTACACGCCGATAAGCATGGGCCGTGCCGCAGTTCCGAGCGGAGCCTCAACCGGCACCCACGAGGCCCTGGAGCTCCGCGACGGCGGGAAGCGCTACCACGGAAAGGGAGTAAAGAGGGCCGTCGAGAACGTCAACAAGATAATAGCCCCCGAAATCATCGGAATGGACGTCACCTGGCAGAGGGACATCGATATGCTTATGCTCGAACTCGACGGCACCGAGAACAAGAGCAACCTCGGCGCCAACGCTATTCTGGGCGTTTCTCTGGCGGTAGCCAAGGCCGCTGCCAACGCGCTCGGCCTTCCGCTCTACCAGTACATCGGCGGAACCAACGCCTACGTCATGCCAGTTCCGATGAGCAACGTCATCAACGGCGGAGTACACGCCGGCAACGAGCTTGACTTCCAGGAGTTCATGATAATGCCCGTCGGGGCGGACTCGTTCAGAGAGGGCATAATGTGGGTCAGCGAGACCTACCACGTCCTCAAGGGAGTTATCGCCGATAAGTACGGCAAAGACGCCGTTAACGTTGGCGACGAGGGCGGCTTCGCCCCGCCGCTGAAGGAGCCCCACGAGCCGCTTGAACTCCTCATAACAGCCATCGAGGAGGCTGGCTACAAGCCCGGCGACGAGATAGCCTTCGCTATGGACCCGGCCTCAAGCGAGTTCTTCCACACAGACATCGGCAAGTACGTCGTCAACGGCAAGGAGTACACCAACGCCGAGCTTCTCGAACTCTACAAGGAGCTCGTCTCAAACTACCCGATAGTCTCCATAGAGGACCCGTTCCACGAGGAAGACTGGGAAGGCTTCGTCATGATAACTAGGGAACTCGGAGGAAAGATACAGATAGTTGGCGACGACCTCTTCGTCACCAACCCGAAGAGGATAAGGAAGGGCATCGAGATGGGCGCGGCAAACGCACTCCTCCTCAAGGTCAACCAGATTGGAACCCTCAGTGAGGCCATAGATGCCGCATACACCGCCTTCCGCGCAGGCTACGGCGTCGTCGTCTCCCACCGCTCAGGAGAGACCGAGGATTCAACCATAGCCGACCTCGCGGTTGCCCTCAACGCCGGCCAGATAAAGACGGGTGCCCCAGCGAGGAGCGACAGGAACGCCAAGTACAACCAGCTGATACGCATAGAGGAGGAGCTTGAGGGCATAGCGCTCTATCCGGGCAGGAAGTTCCGCAACCCCTTCCTCTGATTCCTTTTCCTTAATTTTGGAATTTTGGTGGAACCGATGGAGTTTGATCCTGAGAAGCTCCTAAAGCCCAGACCGCTCCTGCTTTTGGCGGAGTTATTCCTCCTGCCCGCGGCGGTTCTGGCTTCCAAATCCTACAACGCCTCGATAGCCTGTCTGGGGGCATCAACGATTCTCTACTACGTAGGCATGACGGAACTCGTGAGAAGAAAACTCGGGAGATGGGCGGTGAAGCGCTTCACGGTGGCGTATCTCCTCAGGGCCATCTCATGGGTTTTCATGCTCGCATCGGCAGTCTACACATACTCGGCGGTTATAAGGAACATCTTTCCATTCGGCCCGCAGGAGTTCGTGATAACCTCCGTGGTAACGCTCGTTGGAGCGGGAATAAACTACCTCGCGGTCGGGATAAGAAACAGCGTTCTCTGGAAGATCAAGGGACTCAAGACCAGCCTCTGGTTTTCGAGGCTCAACTCCATCGTGCTCTTTCTCATGGCGGCGGTTCCGTTCCTGCCGGCCCTCGCCAGCGCCGGCGAGGTGACCTGGCTCCTGGCAGTTCTAGCGGCACCGATACTCGGCTCGTTCACGGTTCTCGCGATACTCGGAAAGCTGTTCTACCTCAAGTTCCTCCTCACTTTCGAGGAAACAGAACCGTCCAGTCAGGGTTTTAAACTGGAGGGAGGACTTCCAAGGCGGGAGGGAGACTGAATGAGGAAACAAAAAAGGCCCCGCCCCCTACAACCCCCAGTTTCGCAAGGTGGTTGAAATGACGGAAAGAAAAAAGCTCAAAATCTACATTCCAGGCGTTAAGTTCCCCTCAATCTCGCTCACTGGCAACTACTGCTCTCTGAACTGCGCTCACTGCGGGAGGCACTATTTAGAGGGCATGAGAAAGCCCACCAGAAAGAACCTTGTTGACTATTGCCTCGGCCTTGAGAGGGAGGGCTACACCGGCTGCCTGCTGAGTGGTGGAATGGATTCGAGGCTCAAGGTTCCCATCGACAGGTACGCGGCTGAAATCAGGGAGATAAAGCGAAGAACGGGCCTCAAGCTCAACGCCCACGTGGGGTTCATAGACGAGAGCGACCTGGAGTGGGTCAGGTACGTCGATGCCGTCTCCCTCGACTTCGTGGGCGATGACGGCGTCATAAGGCGCGTTTACGGGATAGACAAGACCGTTGGGGACTACCTGAGAATCCTAGACCTGCTCACGGGGGCGGGCGTCAGGGTGGCCCCCCACATCACCATCGGGCTGGATTTCGGCAGAATCGGCTGGGAGTACCGGGCGATTGACCTGCTGATGGAGTACCCGATAGACGTCCTCGTGCTGGACGTACTCATCCCAACGAAGGGAACGGATATGGAGAACGTTCCAAAGCCGGGCGTCGAGGAGAGCCTGAGGGTGGTTGAATACGCACGCGAGCGCTTTGACGGTGAGATAAGCATAGGCTGCATGCGCCCGCTGGGCAGGTGGCGGGTTGACTTCGACAGGGGGGCAGTTTTAGCCGGCGTTGACAGACTGACGAATCCCCCCAGAAAAGTCATCGAATGGGCAAAAAGTGTGAGGAACGTCGAGATAATCTACGAGTGCTGCGTTATGTGAGAGCATCAACGAATCGCTCGACGTGCCTTACCGTTGCCTTGGCCAGTGATGAGCGGTTGTTAACGCGCTCAATAAGGGTGTTTATCGAGTTTCTACCTTCAACGAGCACCTCCAAGGCAAGCTCAATGAATTCTCCCGCGCTCATTCTGTAGACCCTGCCATTGTCGAAAATCCAGGCCAGGAATTTGCCTTCCCTAACGAGGATCGCATGAACGGTCGGGTCAAAGGCCCCAAAGTCCATTCCCACATAGAGTTTGGCCTTTGGTCGTATTCTTACCCACTCCAGAAGCTCTCCAACGGGCTTAAACAAGTCCCCAGGAACCATCCTGCCGTCTCCGGCGGGCGTTTTAACTCCCGGCCCTCCAATGAATTTTTTAAATTCGTTCTCCCTTCCGAGCGCATAGAGTGTTCCAGCTATGAAGTTTCCGAGAAAGCGGGGAAAGCTTAAGGTGGCAGAGAGAACGTTGATGTCCTTAGGAGCTTCGGTTAAAATGCCCGGGTTCTCAATCCAGTGACCTCTAAGCTCTGGCAGGTGGTGCTTGAGAACATTATCGAAGTCAAAAAGTACCTCCGTCCACTCCAAAAGCTCGTCCACGCTTTTAGCGGTCGAATAAGGACTGTCCACGTAGAAGTACCAGTAAAAACCCGGGTTAGTGCTGTGCAGGGTCATGCTTCTCACCATGTGCTGAGCGCATACCTCGCCACCACCTTCACCCACTGGATTTTTGGATATAAAGCCCGCAGGAGAGTGAACGTTTTTAGGGCTTCTTCCACCTCATGTACTCCCCTTATGAGGTCTTCCCTAATGCCCTCTACGTACTCTTCAACCCTCACCCGGACGGTTACTCCGTCGTCCGGGGATTCAATTTCAAGGATTTTGCCATGTTTGCGGTACAGGACGAACTTTATGGGGTCAAAGGTGCCGAAGAAGAGTTTAAGGGGCCCTTCAGGAAAAAACACCTCTTCTATGGACATGTTTCTGGTGACAGGGTTGTTCCTGAGGGGGTTTACCTCCACAGGGAGACTCATGAGTTTGATTATCGCATCCTTTCCTCCCCCTGCGTAAACAATCGAGAGTGCCATGTCCTCGAAGAAGCCGATTAAGTTCCCACAGGCAGGCGCTATCAGCTCCTTGCCATCCACCGCTAACCCATACTTAACGCCGTGTTCAAATGCCCTCATGATAATGCCTTTGAGGAGCTCGTTGAAGTCCTCTTCGTCGTCTTCTTCAATGGATTCACGGTAGGTTTCCACAGTGTCTGAGAGGGACGATACAACGGCTCCCTTAAGGTAGTCCTTAGTTGGGAGTGTGTACCACAGATGAACCCTTGTCATGCTCACACCTCCAGCGAGCAAATAATGAGTCACTATACTGATAAGGCTTCCTCAAGCTCCCTCGTGAGCATGGAGACGGCATCCTCCTTCCTTATGGGGCCGAAGAGCTCCCCATCCCATTCCCTCAACCCCCTTATTATCTCCCTAACAGCATTTGCTGTGGCAGTCTCCGCTTCTTTTTTCTTGACCCCAATGACCGAGCCCGTTTTAGTGTTCACAAAAGCAAGCTCGTTACCTTCATTGAATACAAACACTGTTCCCTGCCACCGGCCCCAAACCAGAGCATGAGGTAATCGGAAACCTTCTCATCGGCAAATAGCAACATTGCCCTTTCAACGATGTCACTATACGGCGTCATGTCGACCTCGCACCTGAGTTCCATCCCCTTAGCGAACTTCAGGAGGTCTATCAGGTCCCCGGCAAAGGCCACGGGCTCGACGAGCCCGCTGAATATCTCCCTCCCGTGGCTTACAACGGCGTAAACCATTGGGAACTTCTCTTTCCCACATTTAACTTCCCCAAGCCACTCAACCTTAATTTCAAACTTTCCCCCAGCAGGAAGCAGACCCTTTCTCCTCGCCATTTCCCCCACAATCTCAAGCTTCCTCATTAATCCCTCATCCGGAAACGCCTCAAGGAAGGAACGGACAAAGTTTAGGGCGGAGCGGATGAAGTCTACACGAAGAACCTCCATAGCCTCCACGTCTTTTCTGTCCTCCCAGCATATTTCAAGCCTGAGGAAGTCACCTCTGATTTTAAAATAGACGTGGGATGTTGTCTCATAAGTACCAAACCCCAGGACAATATTATTGTCCGCACAGTACCTGCCCGGAAATAGCAAAACATCGCATCGCCCGCTCCGGAGGTACAGCTCTTTAACGCCTTCACAAGAACTGGCTGCAAAGGCGATGGCGTCAATAGCATCTCTCACCGCATCTCTGGCGAAGCACAAACCCAGTGGAATGACTTTCTCCCCATGTTTAAGGGCAACCGTCAAGTCATCAACGGAAACCTCACCCTGGAGCACCTCCTCCCAGCCGAGGAAAAAGATGGAAAAGGACACGGTTCACCTCCCGGGCAGCTTTACCCTTTCGAGTTCCCTTTCCGCGTCTCTGATGGCCTCATCAACGGCCTTTAAGAGGACGTCCCTCCGAACTTTAATGACCACGCCGGAATACAGGACGAATGCCAACAAAAATTCATCCTCCCCAGATTTTGCCGCATAGAGAACCTCAAAGGGATCGTAGGTTGAAAGGGTAAAGCGAACGAAGGGGGGAACAGCCCCTGCCGAGAGCTTTTTGAGCCTCCTCAGTTCACGGAGAAGACCCCTATCCTCCGGCTTTTTTAGCCCGCGGGAGGACAGCCTTTTGATTTCACCATTGACATCCCACTTTACCCGCCACCCCTCCGGCGGCAGTTTGCCGTCCGCCACGAAAGCCTTGAGAAGTTTAAGCTCCTCAACGTACCCCTCGAGATTAACGAACGCCTCCAGTATGTACGTGCTCCCGTAAACTTGAACTTCGTACTCGTCCATAACGCCCTCAGGTTCACCGAACATCTCAAGCACTTCAGGTGAAGGCGGCTTTAGCTTGAACCTGAGCCACTCCATCTGCACCGGTTCGCTATTGAGAACCGCCTTCATATTTTGGAGGGAGGTCCGGATTGTCTCGACGAGTTTTTTATGGGTGACCTGTATTTCCCTACCACCCCGAAGGGTCAGGCAAACCCATTCACCTTCAGCCCTTATCTTCAGGCCCCAGAGCTTTTTCGGGAGAACATCCATTGATTGGAGCGCCTTTAGGGAGCTCATGAATTCATCCAGCGCCACCGGGTCTTCACTGATGAAAACCGGCCCATCTCCGAGCACCAGCACGGGGAATCCCCTGTCCCCATCCTGGGGGAAGAAAGAGAAGGTAATCACGCCTCACACCTCAAGCATTCGACGTAGTTCCCTCTTCTATCTGAGGTATTCGTTCCTTAAGCTGTCCGGAACTTCAGTATCAAGCATTCTACGGTCTTAACCCCCGAGCACGTCCTTATACTTGCTCTTCCGCACGAGCTCTTTAACCCTCTCAAGCCCCGTCAGGTAAGCCCTATCTTTAGTCCCTCTCAGGTACTCCTCAAGGAATCCTAAGGCGGCTTTCAAGTACTCCCTGACTTCGACCCTCTCCCTGCCAACCGGCCGGTCGTTTTCGAAGGCTTCAATAAGCAGGTAATCGCCCTCCTTCCTGAACACCACGGGAGAAATCGGCTCGTAAGTGCCGAAACCCACCCTGAGTTTCCCGCCCCTGCAGTTCCTTCTTATCACCCTCCTCTCGTCCTCCTCGAACTTTTCAAGCACGTAGGGGATTTCATCGCATGACGAGACTGCAAAGGTTACTGTGGCGAGGATTGCCGCCAGCGCCTGCACAATGTAGCAGAGCGCTAATACAAACTCTTTTCCGTTAACCTCCACCTCGATCTCAGCCCCAAATCCTTCGGATTCCTCCAGTTCTTCGAGAGTGGAATCAACCGAGAACCTAACCGGCATTAAGACCACCTCCTGACTTTTCTCTTTAAAAAATTTAAAGGTGGCGGGTCAGTCCAAGTACGCTGTGAGGAATTTGTAAATTCCCCGTGCTCTGTCGTACGATAGGATGACTCTAACCTTCCTGCCTACCCACTTGCCCTTGAAATATCCGAACCTCTTTTCGACCACGAACTTGCGGGGAGTGTGCTCGGGGTCACTGCAGTCAATTCTTCCTTTCTTGATTGTTTCTCCGATTAAGGAAAGAATGAAGTCTGCGCTCCAGTCAGAGGGGAAGACTGTCAGTTTTCCTTTTTTGCCCAGCCTCTGTCTTAGAATGTGCCGTTTAATAAAATGAACTGCCCCATATTTATCGTTACCTTTTTCAATGATGACGTCTCCTTCCGGGAAGTAGCTGCCGCAGGCATGCCTCTCTCTGAACTTTACATTAAAGCTCTTGTATTTCTTGTCGAAATCCTTTGCAAGCTTCTTCGCCTTGTTAGCGTCCCAGCCGTTGAGGTATGCTTGGCCTAAGAGTTGTCCGAATTATTTTGGAGTGAAGAGGTCGCTGATCTGATCGAGCTCACTTGTTGTAACGCTGACGATCAGCTTTGACCCGTCATAAATCCTGACACCCTCAAGCTTGGGCAGAGGAATCTTCCATAAGGTCTTCGTCTTCACTTGATACCTAACACGCGGATTCCTTAAGTCGTCTTTCGTGACCTTTATGAAGCCCTCGGCAAACTCTGAAAGCTGTTTCAAGCTAATGGCCCTCAATATTGGATCCGCAATTTTGCCCAGGTACTTCTCAATGGTGTCCTGATGATCCTTGACAACATTATAAAGCCCAACTGCAAATACAGTCCCCACTGAAACCAGGAACTTTAGAAGGAGGGCATCCCCCGCCGCGAACTCAATGACAAGGAACCCCAGCGGAAGTCCCTGAGGCTGAACCTCATCCTCCTGGCCTCTTTTCCGGACTGAACTCTTGAGGAACCGTTACGGTGCCATTCACCGTCGCGTTAACAAAGCTTGCCGTGGCGCTGGCACCACTAACCGTCATTCCCAAAAAGAGCAACACCAGACCAATGGCAAGAAACCGCTTCCACACCATGCAGTCACCTCCAACACTGTTCATACGGACAATAAATCCAAATCTTAAAAAACTTACTGTTTTTAGTATTAACATAGCAGCGGCAATTAAAATCAAATTACTGCATTATGAAGCTCCAAATTACAACCGCCAAAATAGGACAACTAAAGAACCGCCAGAAGCCCGGCGGAACCATAAACACCGGGAAAGTCCCATAGAGGGTATCATGACTGCAAAAACAGTAGAAAAGCCAAGAGAAGTGAAATTAAAAACATTCTCAACCAGTCGCCTTCACCTTCCACCGACTTCCCCCACTATAAAGGGTGAGATTTTCAAAAGAAAAATGTAATCCTCTGCAATCACCAACCACTGCCTCATTCTGACCTCCTCCCAAGGAGGCTCTTAAAAGAAAACGCAGGGCTCACTCAACCTCGCGTCATCATGAAATCAGAAAGGAGAACGCCGATCATCGCCCCAAGGCTTCACAGTTCCTCCTTAACCGTAACGAAGGACACCATGGTCACGGTCTGTCCGACGCCCTTTATCTCTCTAAGCCGGTCCACGACTATCTTCCCAACCTCCTCGGAGCTAGGAGCGCGGACCTTTATGAGGAGGTCCCACTCACCGGCTATTATGTGGACTTCATAGACTCCCTCAAGGGCCGCTATCCTCTCAGCCACTTCCCTCTGGCTTAAACCGGAATCCGGCTCATATCGAGCAAGTATGAACGCGGTGGTTCCAAGGTTGAGCTTCTTGTAGTTGGGTTTAACCGTGAACTTCTCTATCACGCCCTCCTCCACCAGCTTCTTGATGCGGTAGTGGACGGTCGTCCTGGGTATCCCCAGCTTTTTGCTCAGGCTCGCTATGTTCTCCCTGGCGTTCTCTTTGAGCTCCCTCAACAACCTCAAATCTGTGCCATCCAATGAAGCTACCATCGCGACCCCCTTCGTCATTCATCCAATTATAACTATTAACTTTGGAACGATAGCCTTATTTAAGGTTTTCCTTTAGCCACTCAGAGAAAGCCTTAAGGGCGAGTCCCCTATGTGATATGCAGTTCTTCTTCTCCGTTGTCATTTCGGCAAAAGTCTCATCGAATCCAAGAGGTTTGAAGATTGGGTCGAAGCCAAAGCCGCCACTTCCCCTCGGAGAGGCGGTTATCTCACCGTCAACCCTGCCGGTGAAGAGATGGGCCTCGCCGTCCCAGTAGGCGATAACGCTTTTGAAGTGGGCACGCCTGTTCTCGATGCCGTCCATCAGCTTGAGGATTCCGTCTATCCCGAGCGTCCGGTAAACGTAGGCGGAGTAGACACCGGGGAAGCCATCAAAAGCGTCTATGAAGAGGCCGGAGTCGTCCAAGAAGAAGGGCCCTTCAACCTTCCGGCCCAGCCATTCAACGCCGAAGAGGGCCACTTCCTCAAGCGTATCCGCCTGTATCTCGGGGTACTCCACCCTGAGCTGATAAACCTCCACGCCGAGAGGTTCGAAGTACTTCCTCGCCTCCTCAACCTTCCCGGAATTAGAAGTGATAAAAGCCAGCCTCATGGAATCACCGAGGGGAAGTGGAACGGGGAAATAAAAAGGTTTCAGTCAAACAGGTAGCCTATCTTTTCAACGAGTTCCCTGCGCTCCCTCTTGAGTTCCTCATCCTCGATCCTGTTGGCGGCCTTTCCATCAACGACTCCGAGGACGCTCCTCCCCAGTTCGGTCTCGGCCACTATAACCTGGAAGGGGTTTTCGCTGGCTCCGTAGACCATTGCAACGGCCGGATGGTTCTTGACGGCGTTGAGAACGTTTATCGGGAAGGCGTTCTTCATGAGTATCACGAAGACGTGACCGGCACCAATCTTGAGGGCGTTCTTGGCGGCCAGCCTCTCAAGCTCCTCATCGTTGCCCGTGAAGCGCGTCAGCTGCGGTTTGGCCTCGTTCATCGCCACCCCGAACTTTATGCCCGGAACAGTCGTCAGAAGGGTCTTGGCGAGGTCGTCCACGGTGAAGATGGAGAAGTTCCCCTGACCGATTATCACTTCGACTCCCTGCGGCTTTTCGATATCGACAACCTCAATTTTCACCATTCCCACCACCGGAAGAGTTTAATACGTATTGGTGATATAACCTTTTCGTGCGGAGGCATGGTGAGGTGAAATGGACGAACCCCCCAGGGAGGATCTCGAATTCCTCGTTGAAATCCTTGAGAAATACCCCCTCGACAGCCTCAAAAAAATTGCCGAGAAAGAGGGTATAGACTACTATAGACTCAAAAGGCTGTACGATAAGTATTACGGGAAATACCTCACCGTTAACGCGTTCTTCAGCCTCAAACGCCTTGGTTTACACACATACGTCGCATTTCTAACGGTTCCTTCAGACAGACTCATCGAAGTGGGTGTCCGAATGAGTCAGAATCCCTTCGTTGGGTACATGAATCCCGCCTACGGGTTCAAAAATGGCCTTTCTGTCATATTTTATATCCCCGACGACCAGAGGGACAGGATTGAGGACCTCCTCTCACAGTACTCGGATGATTACGAGTACTACGAAGCCAGAGCATACCCCTACGACGGTGATGACGACTTCGGGAACTGGGACCTGAGCTACGACTACGCCATTCTTCTCGACATACTCAAATGGGATTCCCGAACACCGATAACAAGAATAGCACGACAACTGGGGAAGAGCCGGCCCACCATACGATATATGATAAACCGCCTTAGGGAGGAGGGGATAATCATAGGATTTGTGCCCACGATAGACATGAACGTCCACGACAGGGCCGTCATAGGACTCACAAGAGAGCTGGATGAGAAGGTTCTGGAGCGGTTCAACGAGTACGAAATAATGGCGGGCGTCCTTCCAGGATACGGATACATCCTGGAGTGGTTCTTCTCCTCCAAGGACGACCTGGGGAGCAAAGTCCTTGAGTTCAGCGCCCACGTCGAGAAGCTCCTGATAGAGTACTTTGAACCGACCTTCAAGGAGCTTAATGATAGAAACGCCAAGAATAGGTACGCCAGGATGGTTAAAAAGGATGGGAGCGGCTATCGCTCCATGCTTGAATTCTAAAAGGCTATCTGACAGTATTCCAAACCATCTATCTCTCCACTTGCCTGATACTCCAGCGCCCTGCAGTCGTGGCATATGTACTTGAACGGACAGGCCCTACAGGCGCCGACATCGTCCTTTGTCATCTTCCAGAAAGCCTTGAGTTTCTTCCTCCTGAGCACCTTTTTGAGCCCCAGTTCCTTCACGTCCCCAATGACGTAGTTCCTCAGCAGAGGGCACGGAAGGGCATAGCCGTCGGCGGTTATCGCCAGCGTACCCGCGAGACAGTCGTGATACTTCTCAACACTCGGGTTGAGTATCCTCTTAACTTCGATAACGTTGAAGTCCAGCTTTCTCGCCGAGCCCGGGAAGAGCACATCAATGTAAATTTCCCCCGGAAAAGTGGTTTTGATGCTCTTGAATTCATCCAAGTGCGTGCCCTGCACCATCACCAGCGCCCCGTGGAGCCAACTGTAAGCCTCAAGCCGGTGAAAGTTTTCGGGCGAGTACTCAAACTCGGCTATGAACCGAACATCCTCAAACGGTTCGATTGAATCCACGTCTTCGAGCCTAACGACGGCGTAAACCTCGGGAACGCCTATCTCCACCGCGTATGAGGCAACGCTGGTCAGGTATTCAATCCGGTCGTAGTTGGTTAGCCACAGTTCCTTTCCACTCATGCCCTTGAACTCCCTTATCAACTCCTTAACCCGCTCCGGACTCAGGGGCTCGCGGTGAAGCAGAAAGAAGTTGTTCCCTATGCAGCCTATCGAGCGCGGGATTCCGCTCACTTCAGAGAACCTTCCCTTCCCGGCACCGAGCTGAACGATAATGCGTTCAAGCTTACCGCGGTGAACCTGATTACTCCATGGAGGTTTTCCGATGGAAACTATGTTGGGGACGGTTCCCACCTCAACGGTATGAGATGCATCGTAAGCCACCTTCTCCATAAGCCCTCACCGTAGGGAGAAACGCCGGAATCGTATATATACTTTTTCTATTCCGATTTTGCATACCACTACAAGTAGTCTGCAAAAAATGGAAAATCCACTGGGCTTATTTCTCGGGCACCACCTTGTTTCCCTCGATCCAGAAGGTACCCTCTTCGGTGACCTCCCTCTTCCAGACGGGGACACGACGCTTTACCTGATCTATGGCCCAAATACAAGCCTCAAAAGCCTCCTTTCTGTGCTTTCCACTGGCAATAATGAGTATCGTGTCGTCGCCGACCTCAAGCTCACCGTACCGGTGCCATATCAGCATGTCCAAAATGGGAAACTTCTCAAGAGCCTCCTTCCGTATTCGTTCCATCTCCTCCTCGGCCATCTCCTCATAGGCCTCATAGATTAGTTTTCTGACCCGTCTCCCGTGGCTCTCGCTCCTCACCTTTCCCAGGAAAAAGACGTAGCCTCCGGCCTCCGGAACGGCGATGTGCCCCAGCGCCCCGTTCAGGTCAAATGCATTCCTAGTCATCCTAACCTTCATCCCCATCCCCCAAAGAACTACGCCCAACCAAATTAAAACCTGCCGGGTTAACGAAAAGGTTTAAGTGAACTTGATTCCAGGAACTCCGGGTGGTCAAAATGAAAAAATATGGCCTCGTTCTCCTTCTGATTTTGGTCATCGGATTCACGGCGGGCTGCCTCGGGGGCAACGGCTCAACGACAACGTCAAGTCCAACGGCATCACCTCAAATGGAGCACACTTCATCCACAACCACTACCACAAGCGTTCCAGGAACCACAACGACCCATCCACCGACGGAGGGCCCCAGGGGAACTACGACTGAGACTCTCCTCGCGGAGGTTTCGGGGATAAAGCAGTTTACATACACCAGCAGTGCCGAGGTGTCCATGCTTGTAACAGTGAAGCAGGCCAATCTGACGCAGAGGGATAACGTGACGCTCGCGATAACGGAAACCGGTTACATAGACTTTGAATCATGGAGCGCAGGGATGAATATCACCACAAAGATTGCTCCCCATCGACCGCCGGCGGCCTCATCCAGGGTTATCATTAGAAACGTCACGTATATCCGGACGCCAATGGGATGGACAAAAGCCACAGATCCGGCGGCGGCCGGCTTCGTGTGGAGGTACAACCTGGTGAGCCTCGCAAGGAAGTACTTACAGAGAACTCCCAACGAGAGGGAAAACGGCGAAAAACTCGTGCTCAGGTAC
Source organism: Thermococcus sp. 21S7 (assembly GCF_012027615.1). Lineage (NCBI taxonomy): Archaea > Methanobacteriati > Methanobacteriota > Thermococci > Thermococcales > Thermococcaceae > Thermococcus > Thermococcus sp. 21S7. The sequence goes on along the minus strand of NZ_SNUT01000005.1, from coordinate 163,906 downwards.
AGACTCGACGACGGCGATGTGAGGGCACTGGCCACGATGTACCTTACAACGACGGGGAATACCGTGGTCACGGTAAAGGGAGGAATTCTTGAGCTGTACTTTGAGGCTGGGAGGCTCGTCGGCGGACGGTTGAGCTTCTCAGCGACCATCAAAACATCGATAGATGACCCAACGATAGGAAAGATGACGATAACCCAAGACGGCTCGTGGAGCGAGACGGTAACCATAACGTCGGTGAACGAAAAGAGAAAGGTCGAAGAACCCTCTACCTGAGCGCAACGACGTCGAAGGTGTTAAAGGCCAAATCAACTATGAGCAACCTGTTGAGGAGCGGCTCGCCGATTCCGGTGAGCAGCTTCACGACCTCCATCGCCTGAATCGTTCCGATGACTCCAGCGGTTGCTCCGAGTATCGGGAACTTTCCGCCCTTTTCCCTCACATTTGGGAATATCTCCCTCAAACTCTTCGTGAATCCCGGCACCACGGTAGTGACCTGCCCGAAGGTTCCCTCAACCGCACCGTGAACAAGGGGGATTCTGGCCTTTTGGGCGTAATCGTCGAGCAGGAATCTCGTTTCAAAGTTGTCGAGGCAGTCAACGATGACGTCAACGCCGTCAAGAACCTCCCCGATGTTCTCCGCCGTCAACCGGCCAACAAAGGTCTCGATTTTTACGTCACGGTTGAAGTGCTCCAGCTTCCACTTCGCGGAGATGGGCTTCGGATTCTTTCCGATGTCGTCCTCCCAGTGGAGTATCTGCCTGTTGAGGTTGCTCAGCTCAGGCGTTTGCTCGTCCACTAGGAGGATGGTGCCTATCCCCGCCGCGGCTAGATAGTAAGCGACGGGGCTTCCAAGGCCGCCGACACCAACAACGGCCACCTTCGAGGCCTTAAGCTTTTCCTGACCCTCCTTCCCGAAAATCATTATCTGCCTGTCGTAGCGCTCAAGCTCCCTATCGCTCAGCATATCAACCACCACTCACGGGGGGAAACAGGGCCACCACGTCCCCCTCCTGCAGCACATCATCAAAGCCCACGTAGCGGCCGTTTCTGGAGACGTTGACGTCCGCCAGGTCGTCGTCCTCAGCAAAGACCTCCGTCCTGAGCACCGGGTGTCTCTCCTTCAGCAACTCTATGAGCTCCCGGACGGTCGTGCCCCCAGGAACCTCCAGCTCCTCCTCCCCAGTGCCAACGATGGAGCGGAATCTGGCGAAATATCGAACCTTAACCCTCATGCACACCACCGAAAAGAATTGGAGGGGAAGTTAAAAAGGATTGCTGGATAGATTTATCCCGTTCTGGTTATCCGCTACGTTTGGAACTGGATAACCTTCCTCCTTCAGTCTTCATTGGAGGGCTTTCGGGGGGAACGGTTACTCCCCACATCTTCAAAGCTCTCAAACGAATATTCCAACTCCCAACCACATTCCTGTCAGCCTCAAAACCGCAGTTTGAGCACTTCAAAACCCTGCCCCCATTCGGGCTTAACTCACCCCCACATACCGGGCACCACAGGGAAGAAGTATGAGCCGGATTGACAAAAACAACACTAACGCCCCTTAACTTCGCCTTGTATTCGATGATTGACTGAAGCTTCCTAAGACTCCAGCGGTGAAGCCTGCCATTCAGCTCGGCAGAATACCTGATTGACTCCCTGATTTCCGTCAAATCCTCCAAGGCAAAACCACCGTATTTCTGCGCCAACTCGATGATTTTGTTAGCAAGCTTATGATACAAGTCGTTTAGCCTGTTCCCCTCCCTCCACCCCATACTTTTCGAGGAGTTCCTTCCTCTTCTTCCAACCCTGATTTTCTAATGTATTCCCCTCCTCTTCACGAAGTAGCCCGTCCTGACCTCCCGCTCGTGAGTAATAATCTGGACGACCCCCCGTTTGGCTGGATTCCCTAAACTCCGGAAGAACGGCATAAACGACGTAAATTGCCATCAGGGCAATCACCTGCAGTCCAAAAACTACATGGTACACGCCACAATAAGCAATGGTGGAACTAGAATAAGTTTAGCTGAAGCAGTGAATAGGCAGTCGTCGAATAGCAACCCTGTGAAAAATTAAAAAGATTAAAGAAATCAGCCTATGATAGCCGGGACATGTCGGAATGCTCTCTTCATCCCACCACTGCGTTGTTATCGTACTCTTCGGGAAATCCACTGACATCCCATCCAAATATCCACTGGATTTCTGAAATAACTTCCCCTAAGTTAAGAAGATTTGACAGTATTAACACATCCGCCCTACTGGATTGCTACTTTCAGCAACTGTCAAAGCCACTCCTAGATATTGCCTCCAATAGATGCATAATCCACGGCCTTTTCCGCCCCATCGCTCGTGTCCCTGTACGCCACTCTTATCACGTCCGAAACTGGGTAATTCAGCCTAATCAACTTTGCTTCAATTAGGTATGAATGATCAGCGAACTTGTCAATGTACATCCTGTAAATGGGCTTCCCAAAGTAATAGTTCGCCAGCTCATCGTTTATTGTGATCGTTATTGTCAGGTCTTCTTGCATGTCCTCCGCGAGGGGCCACGTCTCGACGTAAATTGTTGGGGTTTAGGATTACAGTCTGCTTGTTAACTTTAACACTACTCGGACTGTTGGCCACACATTCCTACCTCCGAAGCTCCATTCCTTTAAGCTAGATTTTTACTGTGTATGTATTATGTGATGTTTTTTGATGATAGCCCATGCGACACCACAGAATCTCCATGAAATCGATGAATGTAACCTAATTAATTCGCATGTGGTCACCGCAAACAGTCCATAATTATTGCCTCCCATTGGATACTGAGTTTTGTTGTCACTATATGCATTACAATAACATCACTTAACAACAATATAGCAACTTCCAAACGCACACTTAAGGCTAACGTCACAAGATTGCAATATAATATCCCTCCCTATAACTTGTTTCATGTCCAAGTTCATACGTAAAAACGTTGACTAACAAAGAGGCAGTTACAATTATTCCAAAAGATTCCTGAAGTCAAAGTTATCAAAAGGCTTGCAAAAGGAATGAAAAGTAATGCAGTAATAAATGGATAGGGGTCTTTTCTTTCAAGCAATGGACCACCAATTGCAAGGAAAGGTACCGGAAGAAAATCAAATAGTAAAACGACTGGCAAATCAAGTTTTGTATCTGATATCATCAATAATAATACCAAAATGGGAAACAAAGAGAGACAACGCCAAAAAGCCAGTCCTGCTCATTTTGGCCCACATTGTATCATCCCCCATTCACCGAATTTCCAGCATTTTTGGAGAAAACCTCCCAATCCACTTAATATCGTTGAAGTTCATAAAATGCAGTCATAGAATATATCACTTGTTGAAACAAAATTAGTGCCACCACTATCGAAGTGTTTGGAGAGGACAGTGAATGATTTGATGTCTGAATTAAATTGAGGTCCAAAACCGAAACAACTCCCACAACTGCAGAAAGAGCATTAAAACCTACAATCTCGTGCACTAAACCCCGCTTGGATAGTAATACCATTAACGGAAAACCCCCCATAGCCAGCGCTAAAAGTTTCCCATTTTCAGCAAGTGCAGCCACTATCAAGATAGCCAAGAAATACAAAAAGACGCGGTAGTATTGGGTCTTTTTATTTTTATCCTCTCCTAAGACTAGCAAGAGTCCAACTGCCATTGCCAAATACGCCAGATAGACTATATACAACGCTCCCCTCAGAGTAACACTATTCCTAAGTACTGCTAAATAAATTCCCATAGACGGTACCAAGGAGTATACCAGCAGATACCCCCTACCCATCATTCCTCTAAAAGGTGTTAAAACAACAGTAATCACAACAAGGTTAACCAAGGCCGCTGATACCTCCACCGCAAGTGTCATGTCTCGGGGATATGCTAACATAATAAAAAATGTAAAGAAACACCAAGAGAGCACACCAATGACGAGGAGTTTAAGATTACCTCTGCTCATTTTTCACCCTCCCACCACTGCGTTGTTGTCCCCATCACCGGAAATGCCAGTGACGCCTTCATAGAGGGCATATATTTTCCACGAGAGTGAAACAATTGTCCAAGTAGCTGCTGTTCCTATTGCCCATCCTACAACAGCCCCCTTTAACGTCACTTCGGGGTTTCTCGTGATGACTCCTGAAATGACACCACCAAGGATGCCACCTACAATTCCCCCAGCTTTAACAATCAACGGCGCGTTTTGATTTTCAGATGTATCCTTGATAGTTAATATATCGCTAACAACAACGCCGTTGTCAAAGTGGACTGTTATCATGTAAGATTTATGCTCTGCAAATTTGTAAGCAAAGTGGTCATTTCCCCAGAAGTCCTGAGCAAGCACTCTTAGGTCAATCTTCACGTCAATTTCCTTGTCGTCATTGGGAGGCAGAGTTACCTTTATAGGATCGACCTCTATTCCCCTCTGGTAACTTTTTGCCCAAGCGTTATGGACCGTTCCGAGGTCCACTGAGGAAACGGAGACAGAGACAGTTCGAGGTTGAGGGGATGGACTTCCTCTTCCAGCGTTTAGCAACATGACTTTACAAGTTGTCGAACCATCATATGGAATGGCCGAATCCATACACGTCATGTTTGCAATAACATTACTCACAGGCTTCACCCCCACCCTCACCTCGTCCCAGTGCTCATCCCCTTTTCCGTTCGGTTTTTCATTGCGATTATCAACACATCCTCTTATTGCGCACGCTCCAGAGTTTTTCCACATCCTTGTAGAGCCACCAGAGCAGGATCCCATAGGACACTGCGAGAAATGAACGAAAGATAACTGCCACCAATAGTACGGGAAAGCACATGAGGACGATCCTCGTTTTTTCTTGATGACACATCTCGCGAAAACCGTACCACAGGCCAAACCACAGGAGAATTCCAACGGAGGCTATTGCCCCGTACTTTAAGAATAACACTGCAAATACTGGTAAATAGCCAAGGGACATGAAAGAACAAGCCGATTCAACTTCTTTCGCCTTTATTCCCCTGAGAGTCCATGCAAAGCTCAGCAGTGAAAGGGACAGCCAAAGCAGGAATACTGCAATAAATGCCATAATATCGTTGTTTCCGTGACTAACCTTGGCAAGGTACACAAAGGAAGCCAGTAACGCGCCAGTCCCCACCCAGGCATTATGCTTTGAGACAAGAGCCCCTACTCCAATAACAGCCCAGATGAAAATAGAAATAAGGAGGAAAATGTCCACCTTTCATCCCACCACTGCATTGTTATCGTTCTCTTGTGAGGGGCATAATTCCAGTATCCCTAACGATGTATTCATTGGAACTCACCCTTTTACCTTGCTCCACTGCTATTCCCCGATGCTGGCGAAATTGCCTGCTTTTCTGCTTTTTGTTCTTTAAACTCCAATAGCAGTACAGTACAAGCCAAAAATCCCAACAATGCCGCTGTTCCCCCTAGATTCGTGAAAATTAAAAAAGATATTCCCCCAACCACAGCAGGTATCGCTACCATTGCACTCTGCCCCTTACTGGATAGCCCCGTTAGGTGTTGACGAATCAAGTCATAAAAACGACTGACTATTACTATCATGAGAGCGACGATAATAAGCCCTAAAAAGAACACTTTTTCAGAAGAGCTAAAAAAGAAAGTATAGATGAGGATAAAGGACAATAAAGCGGTTGTTAAAATATCAATAAAAATTTCTTCAAAGGTTTTTGGAGTACTTCCAGTCTTTTTTGAAATATCTTTAGTTACTGGGTCGAACCAAGATGCCCAAAATGAAAGGGTAAACAAACCTAACCCCGCCAAGATTTTGTCATGGTTTCTAAATCCAAGATATATAGAAATAAAAGAAAAGAACATTGATAAAATCATTAGAGTGTTTCTTAGAGACTTCAGATAACTGTACTCCCTCATATGATCATCCTCCTACAATGTTGTTCCCGTCATCTCCGGTGTTCGGCGCCGGTGCAAAAAACCAGTCATGGATATCTGCTCCCAAAAGGAGGATGTTTACTATCAACCACCCCCGGGAAACTAGTTTTGGAGCGTTTTTACCAAGTATAATCAAACCCTTTTTGGCAACTCTGGAAGTTCTTGCTGCTTCTGAAACAATAGCCTTAGCATTTTTCCCACCTTCAACAATTTTGTCAAATTCTGCCTGTTTCCTCACACTGAACACGTCGCTGACTGTTATCCCGCCGCTGAAGTCAGCCTTAACCAGGTAGGAATACCCCGCAAACCTGCTCTTGTATGTCTCATGGAACATATACCTATCAACCGGGTCCCAAGGCCTCTCTCCAAAGTAATAGTTCGCCAGCTCATCGTTTATTGTGATCGTTATTGTCAGGTCATCCTTCATGTTCGTCGGAGTTAAGGTTACCGCCTGCTTATTTACCATAACACTGCTCGGACCGTTGGGCCACACATTCTTACCCCCAAAATCCACTCCTATCAAATTAAGCTTTACAGTGTCGGCACTCTCCAACTCAAAGTTCACAGTACAAGTAGTAGAGCCATCAAGGGCAACTACCGCCGGCTCGCATTCCATGCTCGCAATCACGTTGCTCGTCGGCTTCACCTCCACCCTCACCTCGTCCCAGTGCTCATCCCCTTTTCCGTTCGGCTTGCCGTCGTAGTTATCCAGGAAGAGCCTGTAAGTTTAGTTCCCTCTTAGAGTATTCCTCACCTCCCCAAACATTAGGTACCCTCCGAATATCAGTATCACTGAGGCACTCACCTCAATCCAATTGGAGGTGGAAACACCTTCTATGAGTGGGTTTAAGGAAAAGAATCCTAAAAGAAGGATTCCAAAGTATTTAAGCCTTAAATCTGCGTCCTGAGCAACCGGACCTCTGCTTAGACCGTAACGGACTAACAGCACAAAGCCATGAAGAACCAGGAGAACCACTAACAGCAGGGCCGCCCCAACGGCCCCGATGAAGAAAACACTGACAAGTATTACTGCCAAATTAACCAAGAGAAGAATTTTAGCTGGAGTGGGAAGGCCTCCGGCGTTCTTGCGACGTATCATCCACAATATGACAACCCAAACGTAAAGCACTGAAAGGCTCACGCTGGCGAGAGTAAGCGCTACTTTTATGTCAGTAGAAACATAGAGGAGAAAAAGGGAAATAAGGTAAATGACTATACCTGCCCATTTCATCATTCATCCCCCCTAAGGTCTACCCAGGACGCCATGCCATATGACACCATATATAAACCCTAAAGTACCTCCAATTACTGCTCCTGCAACGGCACCTGCTCCAGTTCCAGCGCCGGGCAAGATACTACCAACGATTGCTCCGACAGTAGCTCCTATCACAACCCCTGCCACGGTGTCCGCAACAATGTGTTGGACAATGCTGTTTAATTCCACTGATATTCTAACATATTGAGTTGCACTATAAGCCAATGGCCACGTGTTGCCCCGAGAGTCCACTACGTAGGGTTTGCCATTAGTATACACAGTGAAGTTCACCTGTACGGGGACAACGGTTCCAGCCAAGTCTTTTAGTTCAACCCCAATACCCAAGACTCCACTCTCAGGAAGCGTGTCATGAAAGTTTAGTTCGAATTCTCCAGTACCTTGGGGTGGAATAGTGTGAGTAATTATGTCTTTGGTGTAAGATGGAGTTAAATCTTTCGTATATTTTGTTCTAAGAACATGGGCTTCAACATCAATACGGGTAACCTTCCAGCTAACGTCGGTGGGGTTTGTGAAGTACACCTCACACGTCATGTCCAGCACCAGATTTCCCTTCTTTGCGGAAAGCACCATATTACTGCAATCCATAGACGCTTTTTGAACCTTGAAGGACTTCACCCCCACCCTCACCTCGTCCCAGTGTTCTTTTACTAGTCTATCATTCACTTAAATGGTTCGATATTTTGAGCTCTGCAGTTCCTGAGAAGACTAAGTACCCTCCAAGGAGCACTGGGATCAGTAGGGGTACTATGTTCTTGCCTACTTGAACAATAACATAGTAGTTGAGAGCCCACTGGATTAGCCAGAATACCTTCATGTCCCTGGAGTCATATTTTACCCGCTTCCCACTTCTCTCTATGGTGATTTTTAGATATATCAATATCAAAGCAAACATTACGAGAGTTATGAATAGGAATATAAAACCCATGGCTAAATTCCAGTTTTCGTATATTATCCCCAGGAAGAGTGCAGAGAGTAGAGGTAACACTAGGGTCACACCTATTAATAGGCCAGCAGCTCTCTTAGGGAGCTTGCCGTACCCATTAAGGGTAAGAACCAGCCACGGAAAAAGTACTGTTGAGTTTAATGCAAGGACATATAAACCTCTAACTGAGGAATAAGTAATGGACACTAAGAGGAATGTTATTAAAAAAAGCAAAAATCCAATTGAAATTTTCAATCTACCATCCACTATACTCACCTCCCAGTCAGGGTATCCCCAACCGTTCATGGAGGATATAACTAAGTATTATTCCTGTCACCGCTCCAGCAACAGCCCCAACTACAGCACCAACAGGCCCTCCTACCAAACCTCCGATTACGGCACCAACTGCAGTAGTTGCAGCGACTATTGCTAACTCACTAGAGAGATCCATGGCAATTTTATTCCCCTCAATAGAAATCTCTACCATTTTAATTGCCCTGTACTTTAGGCTCCATATGTTTCCTTGGGAGTCTACAACGTATGTCTTACCGTTGACTTCAAGCGTTAGGTCAACTTCAACTGGAACTGAAACTCCAGCCAAATCTCCTATCTTAACGCTTTTTCCAAGGAATCCACTTGCTGAAAGAGTATCATGGAAGTTTACCTGTAATCTTCCTGTCCCCTTCGCAGGGACTGTGGGAGTAAGTAGAGCGTCACTAAATTCTGGCGTGATTTCCTGAGTGTGCTGACTCTTAAGTATGCGCGCTTCAGTAACCACATCAGTAACCTTCCAGCTAACGTCGGTGGGGTTTGTGAAGTACACCTCACACGTCATGTCCAGCACCAGATTTCCCTTCTTTGCGGAAAGCACCATATTACTGCAATCCATAGACGCTTTTTGAACCTTGAAGGACTTCACCCCCACCCTCACCTCGTCCCAGTGCTCATCCCCTTTTCCGTTCGGCTTGCCGTCGTAGTTATCCAGGAAGAGCCTGTACGTGTGGTTTCCAACCCCGTGAACAACAAGACTGAACGCCGTTACCGTGTAGTTCTGAGCCTTAGCCGGAATGCACCTGTCAATCGTCTTCACGACAGCCCCTTCATCATCCTTAACAAACCCCCTAAGGCAGAGACGCGAACTGTCAAAGTTCCAAGCCTTCACCGTGAAGTACACCGTCCCACCACCATCAAGCTCCACAGGGGAGGCCTTAAGCCTAACAGCAAAACTCCGGGAGGAACTGACCACATTCAAATCTCCGTTCCATGAATCCTCAATGGACTCCCTCCCATCCACAAGCCGGTAAACTTTCACAGTGTAAGAATGCTCACTACCCCGTGCTGTCCACGTTAGCGTAAAGGGCTTCTTCGAATTGCCCTCAATCACCCCATCCGAAGTATCCACCAGATTGCCGTCAACGAACAGCTTAAGCTCAATATTCTGACCCGTCGAGTAGCTGTTCTTAACCATGACACTGAACTCCACAGCCTCACCGTCCTTTGGGGGATCCGGCTTAGGGACGATGCCAACAATCTTGATGCTTCCCTTGCTGGGAGTGGGAGGGGGCTGTGGAGTCCTATGGACGACTATCCTACCACTATCCCTATTTTTATATATCCCATTCGGCCCAAAGGTAAAAGCACCCCAGTATGCGTATGTCCCGGGTTTTATATAGTTGAATGCGGCAACCTCAAAGGTACTGGTTCCCCCAGCAGGAACAGTAACTACACCCCTCTCAGAATTCAATATCGGATTCCCCTCATCATCAGGAACTCCCGCATTGAACGTCCATTTACCTGTTACTGGTTTGGAGTTGCGGTTCGTTATAGAAACTCTGAAGATAACACTGGAGCCCTCCTCAATAGACGTGTCGGAGGGCTCTATTGAAAACGCAACTTTTGCCGGGTCAATGTCGGCTTTTTTTGCCTTTATTGTTTTACTGTACGACGCCGAAACAGTCATCTCCCTTATCTTCCCGTTGAGGGAAGGAACCTCCTCGGGGGATTTGGGAGGGGGTGTTGGATGCGATTTATAGGTTATAACCACATTTCCACGGACAACAGCAGAGTCAGCCCCATCGAAATTAACCGTGAACTGTTCGCTGTCCCAGGTGTAGCTGTCTCCAGGATAGAGCACATTAAGATAGTATGAATCGAGGCCGTTGGAATCGCGAAGCTTTAAATTGATATCCGAGACAAAGTTCTTAACTGCAGTAAATGTAACCGAGACATGATACGTAGCCTCCGTCGACATCACGTGATCAACGATGACGTCCACGCTGGTTATTTTGATATAGCCATAGTTGCTGTCCACGTCCAGGGCAAACTTCTTCAGGAGGTCCCCACCGTTGTTGAAGTTCCTGTTGGAGGCATTTAATGAACCGGACAGCTTGGAAGAGGTGCCACTCAACAGGCACCTTCTACCGATGCAGGGATGAGGCGGGTTGGGATTTGGATTCGGGTTGATACTAGTTTCATCGTGGTAATACACCACGAGTGCATCCTTGAGCTCCGCGACCTTCTGGTTCAAAATTCCATTAAGCTCTGGATTTGTGTTCCCCATGCTCATGGCCTCGACGAGGACGTAAACCTGGCGGGTAAGGTTGTAAGCCTTCAAAGCAGAGGGCCAGTAGTAGGAGTATCCAAGAAGAGAATTTCCAACCCTGTGAACATTTTGTACCATAACCCCACCATCGCTAACAAAAGTAGTGCCTGAGGAATACAGCAAAGGCATTAAAGTATCCTCCATGAGCTCAATAATATCCTCAAGACTCAATTTCATCCCTGAGACGTTGTCCTTGAGGTACGCGGTGTAAAAAGATACCCAATCCCTGGAGATTCCGGGGACGATTTCCCGTGGGTAACCACCATACGATTCCAACGCCTGTTCCTTCGTCTCCTCCGGATGACTCCACTTCCACTTTTCCAGTGCCCAGGTCTCATAACCGGCGTACTTAAACCCAACCCCTACTAACGCCGTGGAGAGGTTCTCAAGGAAAGACTCCATGTCAAAGCCGGTTGTTATGTTGTCAGCATTCCTAACGATGTACTCTTCAAGGGCCCTAATCTCCTCATCTGTCCAGCCCTGAGACTTAAGTTCATTAACAGTGTCTGCAGGAAAACCGTTCTTTTTTATTTCCTCTGCCATCTGCCGGAGTTCCTCAGGGGAGTATTGGAGTTTCACTCCGGACTTCTTGAGCTCCTGGAGGGCAAGCCATATCCGCGCAGATATCTCGGCCGCATTTTCCTCACCAGAGCGCGAGTTGCCGATGAGTTCCTTGGCGGCAGTTACGTTAATGCGGCCGGAATTTATGCTCTTATTAAGCACGTCCGCAAGATAAGCTTCTCGATACAGTATTTCCCAGAACTGCGTGTACACATCCCCTTCCTTCTGGGCGGATGCGGCCGAAACCGTTCCAAGGGATACCGCACCACTTAGTACCATTCCAAGTATCATGCTGACTAATAGTAACGACGCAATACGTCGCACGTGGAATCACCACATACCAATGTTAAAGTACACTATAAAACTCTTTTCTATTCAGATTTTAATAACCACTATAAATAGTTAGCAAAAAATGGAAAGTCACCACGGCACGCTCTTCCAGCCCATCCTGTAGGCGAAGTAGTTGGCCCCCCAGTGGACAAAGGGTGAGACGACCAGGAGGAAGATTATCTGGCCGGAATCGAGGGTTTTAACAGGATACGCGAGGGCCAGGGCCGCTATAAGAAAGCCGAGCTGGTCGAGGCCTATGGCCGGGGCGCCGCGTGGGAGGTTCGCGCGCCTCTTGAAGAAGCTACCGATTAAGTCCCCCAAGAGGGCACCGAACGAGAGCAGAAAAGCGAGCACGAGGGAGGTTTTAAGGGTCCCGTAGAATCCGGGAGTGATGAAGTACTGAATGAGCCCTGTGAGGGTCCCAATAGAAACCCCACCGATGAAGCCGCGCCAGGTCTTTCCATCCCCGAAAATCCTTCGACCGTCCCTCCAGTGCCTGCCGCCGTCTATGGGCCGCCCTCCCCCAACGAGCACGGGAGAGGCATTGGCAACGTAGGCAGGCAGTATGTACCAGAACGCCCACAGGAGAGATGAGAGTGACACCGCCATAATTTCACCCGATTTGATTATCGAAGGCTCGTTTTAAAGCTACCGCTTCCCATCGGATTCGAGGCAGTTAATCAGACTCTCCAGAACCTTTTCATCCTCGTGCTCGATAAGGAACTTCAGAATTCTCTCGGCGAGCGCGTTTCTCCCCATTGCGAAGGTAATGCTCTCGCGTATTGACTCAGCCTCTTCCCCTTCCTCACCTTCGAGCTCCTTCAAGGCCCTCTCAAGGTTGGCCCGGGTCTGCCGTATGTCCTCCATTATCTTCATGTAGTAAGCGGCCTGGCGCCAGTCCTTTAGGAGCTTGGTCGCCCGGTAGTAGGCCTTCTTATCTCCGGGCTTTTTAATCCTCACCACGAGTCCTATGCGCTCCATGAACTTGAGGGCGGTGCTCACGTGGGAGAGCGAATAGCCGGTCGCCTCGGCGATCTCACCCAGGCTCATCGGCTCCCTGGCCAGAAAGAGAACCCCGTATATATAACCGTAAAGCTCGTTGAAGCCGAAGCGTCTCGCAGCCTGTGCAAAATGATTCACGATTATTCTCTTAGCTTCATCCACACCCATGAGCAACACCCCGATTTATACCATCGCTGATCGCCGAAACGGGCTGGACGGATCAGCTGACAAAAGGTTTTTAAAGTTTCGCATATTTAAAACTTTCGGAAGTTTCCGAAAGTTGGGGGAGAAAGCATGAAGCTGCTGAGGGGCGCCGCGAGAGTCATCGTGAGGTACAGGGTAGCCTTTGCGTTGATAGCCCTATTTCTGATGGTCGTTTCGGTGTACGGCATCCAGAATCTCCGTTTTGAGAGCGACCTCCGAACCATGCTGCCCGAGAACCATCCGGCCATAGCGGACTACACGGCCTTGCAGAACGAGTTCCAGAGCGGCGACAGCACGCTGATAGTCGTCAAGGTGGACTCGATAGAGCCCGGCGGCGTCTACGACATCCGCGACCCCAAGGTCATAGAGGCGGTTTACGAGCTTGAGCAGAGGCTCCGGCAAAGGGAGTACGTAACGGACACGGTGAGCATCGCGGATATCTACATGAAGGTCCTCGGGAGGCTCCCGAAGAACGAGGAGGAGGCAAGGTTCGTCCTCGACATGCTCCCGCCGGAGGAGAGGTACGGGCTCGTCAGCAGGGACTACACGACGACGATAATAGCCGTGACGATAAGCAGGGAGAAGAAAACGGAGACCCTGGTGAGGGTGTATCGAGGCATAGAGGAGGACATAAACGACGTCAAGTTCCCGAAGAACGTCGAAGTCATCCAGACGGGGAACATCGGCATAACCTACCGCATACTCGAACTCCTCCAGAGCGACCTCAACAAGACGATGGCCATCTCCTTCATCCTCGTCATAGCCCTGCTCCTGTACTTCTACCGCTCTCCCGTCAAGGCCGCCATTCCGCTCATCCCTCTCATCTTCGGCGTCACGATGACGCTCGGCTTCATGGGGCTGATGGGCATCCCCCTCGACCTTGCCACGACCACAATAGGCGCGATGCTCATTGGAATGGGAATAGACTACGGAATCCACGTGACCAACCGCTATTACGAGGAGAGAAAAAAGGGAAAGAGCATAGAGGAAGCGGCCGAGGAGGCGGTCGCAGAGACCGGAAAAGCCCTCCTTGGCGCGGCGCTTACCACCATAGCGGGCTTCGCCGCGATGTACCTTTCCAGCCTTCCGATGCTCCACCACCTGGCTACCGCGCTGATCCTCGGTTTAAGTTTAGCCGCACTCAACGCCGTCGTGATAACCCCTGCGGTCATAATCCTTGAGGAGGACGTCATGAAGAAACTGAAGGGGCACTACGTGGTTCCGGAGGTTCGCTCGCACTCCGGTCTCGTGGGGCGGGTATTTCACGGGCTCGGTGAGGCCATCAGGAGAAAGCCGGTCGGGTTTCTTGCGGCGGTGTTTCTGATAACCCTCTTTTTCGGCTACGGACTAACCCAGGTGAGCACGGAGGTCAGACTTGAGAAGTTCGTCCCCAAGGGAATGCCCGAAATAGAGGCCCTCATGGACATCAGGAGCGATTTCGGCGGCCAGGATGAGCTGTACGTCCTGGTCAAGGCCAACGACGTCAGAAACCCCGCCATCGTCAGGAGCATCTACCGCTTCGAGAATCAGATAAAGGCGGACTCCTACTACAACGGCGTTTTCGACTCGGAGAGCATAGCCGACGTCGTCCACAGGGAGTACGGGTACATACCAGACGACGAGGGGAAGATAAAAGATGCGCTGGACGAATACCAGGGCGCAAACCTAGTCTCCAGCGACTACTCGATGACCCTCGTCAAGTTCAAGGGGGACTTCGGGGGAGAGAGCATGGACGACTTCAGGAGAATAATGCGCTATTTTGAGGAGGAAACCGCGAGGGCGCAGGAGACTGAGTTTCCGCCGGGTACGAGGCTCTCCCTCACCGGGGACATATACCTGAACTACGTCCTCGACCAGCTCACGAAGATCGAGATAAACCGCATCTCAGCCTACGGAACCGTCTTTGTCGTGTTAATAGTGCTCCTCCTCTTCAGGCGACCCAAGGTTTCTCTGGCGATGATAACCCCGATGTTTCTGGGTGCGCTCTGGACGGTTGGCTTCATGGGGCTCGCGGGCATCCCGTTCACCCAGAGTCTGGCCGGAGTTATCTCAATGATAGTCGGCCTGGGCGTTGACTACGGCATGCACCTCACCCACCGCTTCCTTGAAGAGATGGACGAAGGCAACCCCAGGCCGATAGTCACATCGGTTGAGAGCGTCGGACCGGGAATACTGGCCGGCGCCCTGACGACTGCCGGCGGCTTCCTGGCTTTGCTCGCCGGCGAGCTACCGACTATACACGACTTTGGAACGACGCTCGCCTTTGGAATATTCGCATCCATGCTTGCCGCTTACCTCGTAACCCCCGCGCTGCTGCAGGTCTTTTACGGAAGGAAGATAGGAGGTGATGGAAAATGAAGAGGACCGCGTTCATGATTATCCTGATGCTCATTCTCCCGCTGGGGGGAAGGTTCGCCCTCGCAACGTACGACGCCCTTCTCTTCGATGGGTACATGAACAAGGGGGAGTCGATCCTGGTTGGACCCCTAGTGATAACCCTGATGGACACAACCGTCAACTACACAACGGGGGACGAATACGCGCTGTTCATAGTAACGAAGGACGGCCAGCTGATAGGGGGGAGGTACGTTACCGTATACGTTCCCGACCCGGAAAAGATGAAGCTTCTTTTGGCGGATCCAAAGTTCGTGGTGGCTCTGGCCGAGACGGAAGGCTACGACATAGAGGAGTGCATGGGGTACGTGAACGACACGGCGGCGTTCAACACCTGCCTGCTGGCCAACGCCTACGGGTTCTACCAGTGGCTCAACCACGCACCCCCGGAGGAGATAGCGAAGGCGGTTATGCAGACCATCGACGAACATCCGGAGCTTGGAATAACGAAAGAGGACGTTACAAGGCCGATAACGTACCCAGAATCGATGCCGGTCAAAGAGGGCGATACCGTGGAGTTCATGGTGGACGACAAAACGGTCAAGCTGAGCGTTCCCGAGGTCTACCCCAACGTCGCCAGAGTAATCGTAAACGGACCGTCCGGATGGAAGGGAGCAACTGCCCCCGGAAACATCGTATCGACGGTCAGGGTAACGGAATACGTGTATCCAGGAGACACCGCGACGGTGGAGGTAACGCTGAAGAATGAGGGAGCCACGAAGGCCAGATACGTTAACGTCTTCGTATCCCCCGAGCCGATAGCGTTCAACAACACGCCCTCCCTCGCCAGCGGTCTCTCCGCGATCCTCGCCCAGAGCAAGTTCTCCCAGGAGGTCTTCTATCCAAAGTGGAGCTCGGTTCAGTACGTGGAGTACATCGAACCCAAGGGAAGCACCACGCTGACCTTCAAAATCAGGGTAAACCCCAACGCGGACGTCGGGATATATCCAGTGTACGTGGGCATCATCTACTTCACGGGGGTAGGAGAAAACATGCGCATGGTCCAGTCATACAACGTGGTCGCGCTGAGGATATACCAGAGGCGCAGTGCGTTCGTTGAGATAACCAAGGTTGAGACCGAACCGATGGAGATAAGCCCGGGGGACACCTTCACCGTGCGCTTCACGCTGGAGAACACCGGGGCCGAGCCGGTTAAGGCCCTCAGCCTTAAGATAAGCTCCTACAAGGTGCCGGTCCAGGGGGAGATAAAGAACGTCGACCTCTCGGCTCTCTCTCAGCTTCCTGTTCAGGGGAGCGAGCAACTGAGTCAGAACCTGCAGGATGCCCTCAACCGGATAATGGCCGGGCTCGCCAAGCAGAACGTAGAGGCTTTCCTGCCCATCGGGGAGGACAACGTAAAGTACGTGGCCCAACTTCAGCCGGGGGAGAAGGCCACCCTTGAGTTCAGAATCAAAGCCAACGAGAGGCTGGAGAACGGCATATACCCGCTCAGAATAGAACTGAAGTACCTGACGGAGCCGAACGAGAAGGAGATAACCGACGAGAGGCTGGTCGGGATAGACGTGACAGGAAGGGCGCAACTGATACTCTCAAAGGTCTCAACGTCGCCCGGCAAGATAATCCCCGGAACGGACAACGTGGAGGTTGACTTCCAGGTGGACAACGTCGGAACCGGAACGGCCAGGACGATAATAGTCAAGCCCATGCCCCAGTGGCCCTTCTCGCTCAGCGAGAGCAGCGAGCAGGTCATCGGTCTGGGAAGCCTGGGAAAGGGCGATTCAGCGCAGTCATCCTTCAAGGTAAACGTCGCGGAGAACGCCAGCTCCGGAACCTACGAGATACCCCTGCTCGTGACCTACACCAGCGACATCGGCATAACGAAGAACGTCACGCTTAAGGTTCCAATCATAGTTGGCGCCAAACCGAACGTCGAGGTCGTCGGGGTGCGCTTTGACCCGGAGCCGCTCCAGGGAGAGACCGTCAACGTCTACGTCAAGCTGAAGAACACCGGCGGCGAGAAGGCCACGAGCGTTCTCATCGAGGGCGTCGTGAAGGCTGACCAGCCGTTCACACTGGACAAGAGGACCGACTACGTCGGAGACCTTGCCCCCGGGGCAACCGGTGAGGGCGTAATCGTCCTGAGGATAGACGGGAACGCGATTCCAAAGGACTATAACATCCAGCTGCGCATAAGGGCCGTGGGCGACCCGACCCAGGGTGACGACAACGTCTACGTCTTCGAGAGAACCGTGACCGTTACCGTGGAGAGGAACACAAAGACGAGGACGAACCTCCGGAACCTCGCGGTGGTCATCGGGGCGCTGGTCGTCGTAGCGGTGGTCTACACGTACAGAAAGAGGTCGGGATGAAACCTTTAAACGCACTTCGAAGAATGAAACGTTATGGTGAAAAGAATGAACTGGAAGTCGGTGATACTCGGGGTCGTGCTGATACTCATCGTCTGGATTGGATACGTGGTCTACGCCGCGGTGACGGCCAACCCCACGGTTCACGCCAGCTGGGGCTACGTGGACGAGAAAACGACCGAGGTATGGGTAGAGGCAAGTCTCAGCAAACCCCTGCTCGTTCCAGCGGAGGTAGAGAACCTGAGCCTGAGCTTCATGGGGATACCCGTTGCCAGGGTCGCGAGGTTCGACTACGGGGCAACGAGAACCGACGTAAAGATGGCGATAGTCATAGACAACGGAAATCTGGTGCGCTCCCTCGTGGCCTACCTGGACAACGGACAGACCGGCGATGTCGAACTCAAACTCAAGGGGAGCCTCCTGAAGGTTATTCCAATCAACGCGGACATAAAGCAGGCCATCAGCGAGGACATCCTCGCGTACCTCAACTTCACCGCCGAGAGCAAGGAACTCGCGGGGGGACTCGTCAAGAGCCCGGCACTGGTCGAGACGACCTTCGACTGGGCCGGCGAACGGGACGGAAAGGCCGTCCTGATAGCCCACATGAAGTTCTACAACCCTAACTCATACAGGATTCCGATAGGG
The DNA here is from genome assembly GCF_012027615.1 of Thermococcus sp. 21S7. Taxonomy (NCBI): domain Archaea; kingdom Methanobacteriati; phylum Methanobacteriota; class Thermococci; order Thermococcales; family Thermococcaceae; genus Thermococcus; species Thermococcus sp. 21S7. Next base: position 145,744 of record NZ_SNUT01000005.1, on the reverse strand, counting down.
AAAGTCAGCTTCGACATGTACGCCAACGATGTGAAAATCGGCCACGGAAAAACCGTCGAGACGGCCCTTCTTCCGCCCAGGGGCTACGCGACGCTGGACGTAGAGACCCTCATAGAGGAGGACGCCCTCCCCGGGGTCTGGGCGATCCACGTAAAGAACGGTGAGGTCAGCAAGGTCAGGGCGGACGTATACCTAGAGGTAACCGTCCTCGGCAGGGAGTACAGCATCAAGCTGGCCAGCTACGAGGAGACCGTGCAGACCGATATCATGGGCGGCATCAACGACATGCTGGAGAACCTCCTCTCCGGATGAAGGTTTTTAAGGCCCCCCTCATTTCCATTTCTGGTGAGAGAAATGAACCTGAGAGAGATTCACGAGTTCCTCAACGAGATGTGGGAGAGCATGTTCACCCTCAACGAGGAGCTTAAGCTTGAGCTCCCAAAGGAGGGCTTCAGGGTAGAGGACGTTGAGGAGGCCTTCGGTGCCTACATCTTCCTGGACGGCGAGTGGAAGCTAATGAAGTACCCGCACCCGGCCTTCGAGATAAAGCCCCAGATAGAGGTTGGGGCCACGCCGGAGAGCTACTACTTCGTGGTTGCGGTTCCAAAGGATAGGATAAGCGAGAACTTCGTAGGCCTGTTCATCGAGCTCTTTCCCAGGAGCTTCATATACGGCGCCCAGGACTTCCTCAGCGATGTGTACAACTGGAGGCGCGACGGAAGGGTCTCTCCAAAGGAGATACTTGAGAAAATCGAAGGCAGCAGTGAAAACCTCTTCCAGTTCGAGGCAAACTTTGGAAGCGTCGAGGCGCTGAAGCGCGGGCTCATGAGGCTCATAGAGACCGGCAAGCGCTTCGAAATCTTTGACCTCTGAGGTGTCCCCATGTACACCGAGGCTTTCCCCGAGGAGCTGAGGGAGTACTACCGGAGGCTCTTCGGGAGTGAGGCTGAGGAGATAATGTCCTCCCTCAGAACGCCGGTGGAGAAGTACTACATCCGCGTGAACACGCTGAAGACAAGCAGGAGGAAGCTCATGGGCATGCTCAGGAGGGAGGGCCTCAGGCCGAAGCGAAGCCCATACCTCAAGGAGGGCATATACTTTGAGCGCGAGGGCCCGAACTTCCCCGACGACTACGAGCCCGGCCTTCCGGTCGTTCGCGCCAACAAGTTCGCGAGCGAGAGCGTCTACCAGGGTGCGATGCTCTACGCCCCCGGCGTCCTCCAGGCGGACAAGAAAATCAAGCCCGGCGACGAGGTGGAGATACGCGACCCGAGGGGGCTTCTCGTCGGAATAGGCGTCGCCAGAATGAGCGCCAAGGAGATGATAGTCTCGACGCGCGGACTGGCGGTTGAGGTGACTTTACCGAAGTTCAAGCTGCCGAGTTTGAGTGAGCTCCAGAGCTTCAGGGAGGGCCTCTTCTACGCCCAGAGCCTGCCCTCAATGGTTGTGGCTCACGTTCTTGAGCCGAGCGAGGAGGAGCTGATAATCGACATGGCCGCCGCCCCCGGCGGAAAGACGAGCCACATAGCCCAGCTGATGGGGAACAGGGGCGAGATAATAGCGATGGACAAGTCCAGAAACAGACTCAAAAAGATGGAGGAGGAACTGAAAAGGCTCGGTGTGAAGAACGTTAAGCCCATTCACATGGACTCGCGGAAGCTTCCCGAGCTGGGAATCGAGGCGGACAAAATTCTCCTCGACGCACCGTGCACCGCCTTAGGAATAAGACCGAAGCTGTGGGAGAGCAGAACGCCGAAGGACATCGAGGCCACCGCGCGCTACCAGAGGCACTTTATCAATGCCGCCATAAAATCCCTCAGAAGGGGCGGCGTTCTCGTCTACTCGACCTGCACGCTGAGTTATGAAGAGAACGAGGCCAACGTGAAGTACATCCTCGATAAAGGCTTAAAGCTGGAGGAGCAGAGCATCTTTATAGGTTCGAGCGGTATGGGCATAGACGAGGTTCAGAGGTTCTACCCCAACAGGCACCTGACCCAGGGCTTCTTCATAGCCAGGTTCAGGAAGGTGTAACCATGGACTGGAAAAGGTACTCCCTCCTGGGCCTCGGTCTGCTCATAATAATCCTCCTGGTCTGGTGGGCCGGCCTAGAGGACGTTATCGAGATACTGAAGGGTGCAAGGCTGGAGTACTTCGCCCTAGCGGTTCTGGCCTACGTCGCGGCCATCATCATGTGGGCGCTGCGCTGGCGCGTTCTTCTCAAGAGCCTCGGCATAGACGCCCCCTTCCGGACCATAGTGGCAGGTCTCTTCGTGGGGGTCTTCATAAACAACGTAACCCCGGGCGCCAGGGGCGGCGGCGAGCCCGTCAGGATGTACTACATCTCCAAGCACACGAAGCAGCCCTACGGCCACGTCTTTGCCACGATAATGATGGACAGGATAATGGACGTCATTCCGGTCGTCGTCATGCTTCTCCTCGCGACAATCTACGTCTACAACCTCGGTTCGTTCTCGCTCACGCTGACGCTCTTCCTCCTCGATATATTCTTCGCCATAATAACCCTCGCCACGGTCGGAATTCTTCTGAGCGAGAAGAAGACGAAGAAAATCCTCTACTGGTTCTACCGCCTCTTCGGGAGGATAATGCCCAAAAAAGCAGCCAAGTACGAGGAGAAGTTCGTCCACGCCGTCGAGGTGAGCGTTCCCCAGTTCCAGGAGAACTTCAAGCTCCTGATGAAGCACAAGGTGGCCTTCACGCTGTCGCTGATTTACTCCTCCGCCTCATGGTTCCTGGTCCTGCTCCGCTCATATTTCATATTCATCAGCATAAACAGCCCCATAAAGCTCCTCGACGTCATGGTCGTCCAGATGATAGGCATCGTCGTTGGAATGTTCATGATAATCCCCGGCGGGGCAGGAATAATCGAGGCCATAAACTCCGCCGTCTACGTGCTCCTGGGCATAGACAGGGAGATAGCCGTGACCGCGACGCTTCTGGAGAGGCTTATCTCATACTGGGCGCCGACGGCGATAGGAGGCAGTATAATGACCCACTTCGGCATCAAGGTGAGCCAGGAGGGAAAGAGGCTGGAAGGGGAGGACGACAAGGATATAAACGATGAGCCCCAACAACGGGTTTGACGGTGTACATCATGGACTGGAAAAAAGGTGTTTTTTTCATCGGGGCGCTCATAGTCATAGGCGCCCTCATCAACTGGGCCGGGGCCCAGGGAATAGCCGAAATCCTCCGGGATTCGGACGTTAAGTACTTTCTCCTCGCCATCCTCGTTTATCTTCTAACCCTCGTCGCCTGGGCGCTACGCTGGAAGGTTCTCCTCAGGGGGCTCGGAATAAAAGCCCCCTTCAGGGCGGTTTTCTCGGCCATATTCGTCGGAATGTTCTTCAACAACATCAGTCCCGGCGCCAAGGGGCTGGGGGAGTTCATAAGGGTCTACTACCTCGCGAAGAGGGTGAAGAGTCCCTACGGGCCGATGACCGCGAGCGTCATGATGGACAGGATTCTTGACCTGACCCCCATCGCCGTGATGATGGTCGCCGCGACCCTCCACGTCTACCGGCTCGGCGAGACCGGTCTTACAATCCTCATAATAGTCCTCGATGCGGTTCTCATAGCCTTTTCTGCCCTCGTAATATGGCTTCTCATGAGCGAGACCAGGGCCCCCGGGGCCGTCTGGTGGATTTACAGGCTCTACCACAGGATATCCGCGGGAAGGGCCGAGAAACGCGAGGACTCCTTCCGGAACACCGCAGAGGTGACCATCCCGAGGCTCCAGTCGGACTTCAAGAGCCTCTCAAAGGATAAGGTATCAACCGCCGTGGCGCTCTTTCACTCCTTCGTTTACTGGGGGCTGACGATACTCCGCTACTACCTCGTTTTCCTCGCAATACGCTATCCGATAGCCCCGATGGACATAACCGTCGTTCTGGTGGTGTCCATGGTCGTCGGGATGTTCGCAATAGTGCCTGGAGGGGCCGGAATAATCGAGGCTGTCAACTCCGCGGTGTTCATCGCCCTGGGGATAAACCCTGAGTACGCGGTCACGGGTGTTCTTCTGGAGAGGCTTATCTCATACTGGGGCCCGACGGTTGTGGGATCCTTCGTGACAGCCGGCTATGAGGCCGAGGTTCCAGAGGAGGAGCTTCCGCTCCCCGCCCCCAACGAGGAAACTCTAAAAAAAGAAATGAAGATGGAGAAAGAGGAAAGGGATGAGTCATGAAGTTCGGGATAGTGGCCAGGCGGGACAGGAAAGCGGCACTCAAGCTCGCCTACCGCGTCTACGATTTCCTCAAGGTCAGCGGATACGACGTATGCGTGGACAGCGAGACCCACAGACATCTGCCCGAGTTTCAGGAGGAGGACGTCCGTCCGCTTGAGGACTTCGATGTTGACTTCATTATCGTCATAGGCGGCGACGGAACCATACTGCGGGTGGAGCACAGAACCAAGAAGGACATACCGATACTGGGAATCAACATGGGCACACTGGGATTTCTCACGGAGGTCGAGCCTCATGAGGCCTTCTTCGCCCTCAGCAAGCTCATAGAGGGGGATTATCACATAGACGAGCGCATAAAGCTGAGGACCTACCTGAACGGCAGAAACGTCGTCCCCGATGCCCTGAACGAGGTTGCGGTTCTGACAGGAATCCCGGGCAAGATAATCCACCTCAAGTACTACATAGACGGCGGCCTAGCCGACGAGATAAGGGCCGACGGGCTGATAGTGTCAACGCCAACGGGCTCCACAGGCTACGCCATGAGTGCGGGCGGGCCCTTCGTTGACCCCAGGCTGGACGTGGTGGTCATAGCCCCCATAGCACCGATAGCCCTCAGTTCGCGGCCGATGATAGTACCGTCGTACAGCAGGATAGACATCAAGAACATCGCCCTCACGAGGGAGATAATCCTCGCCATAGACGGACAGTTCTACACCTTCCTGGAACCTGAGACGGATATCACCATAACCATCTCCCCAAGAAGGACGAAGCTCGTCCGGTTCACCCGCGAGATTTATCCCAAGTACACGATGCGGATAAAGAAACGGTTCTAAAGGGGCTCGAACTCCTTAAGGAGAAGGGAGCGCTCCTGAGGCGAGAGAACGGTGTCGTCCACAAAAACAATGAAGGCGTTCCCAGAGGCCATGATGTAATCCTTGAGAGCCAGCAGGAACTTAACGACGGTTTTAAAATCGTTGTAGAGCAGAAGGTACTCCACACAATCAACCACCACAACTGCGCCCCGCCTCTCCTCAAGGAACTCAACCACCTTTCCCTGAATCACATGCAGTGAGGTCGGCGAAATCCCCGCAGGGAGCTGGGTAATCCAGACCACCTCTGAACTCTCCCCGAAGCTTGAGTAGACATCGGGAAACCTAGTCAGGGCTATAACCGGCAGTTGGGTTGTCTTCAGTATCTCAAGTATGTCCGCCAGCCGGTACTTGGAAAAAATTATGTACGCACCAGAGAGCAGGGAGTTATTCCCCTCCGGCTTCTGCTTCTTTCTAATATCCAGCTTAACGGTAGGAACGTACCTCTTTTCAAAAATAGAGATGTAATGAACTATCGAGTATATTATCCCAACTATGGAAACGAAGTATGCCGTCCATTGAAAGAACCGGAACACATCGAAGCAGCAAAAATCGTCTATGATGTCCGTAATCCGTCCAGCCTCACCAACCACCAAGAAAACGATGGAATACCGTATGAGAACATCAAGTTCGGGGTCGTACTTCCCCAAGCGCCGATACATAAAAAATATGGCATAGGCAATCGCCAGCGCCAGCACCGTATCGCCCAAGAAAACATACCAATCCACAGCTAGCCCCATACAACTTCAACCTCATCGGTGCGGAATTTTTGTCTCACTATCGTGTCCTCCAATTTAAACCTTACGCCGCCGAGGTACATCCTCAGCCCGGTGTAGGCTATCATCGCGCCGTTGTCCCTGCAGAGGTCATAGGGTGGAACGAAGAAGTCTATACCCCTATCCTCGGTCATTATCTGGAGCATCTCCCTGAGTCTGTTATTGGCGGCGACGCCGCCGACGAGAACTACCTCATCCTTGCCCGTGTGAGCCACGGCCCTCTCCGTCACCTCGACCAGGGCGGCAAAGGCGGTCTCCTGGAAGGAATAAGCTAAGTCCTCAACGCGGTACTTCCCGGTTCTGTACTTCCGAACCGCCTCGGTCAGTATTCCGGAGAAGCTCAGATCCATGCCCTTCACTGCATAGGGGAGCTCTATGTAGCGTTCGCCCTTAAGCGCGAGCTTCTCGATCTTCGGACCACCCGGAAAGCCTATGCCGAGTTCCCTCGCGAAGGTGTCTATCGCGTTCCCTATACCTATATCGAGGGTCTCGCCGAAGACGCGGTAGCGGCCGCCTTCAAGTGCCAGAACCTGCGTGTTCCCGCCGCTGACGTATAAACCAACGGGATCCTTAACACCAAACATCTTGGTTATCTCAACGTGGGCGATGCAGTGGTTGACGCCGACTATTGGCTTCCGGTACTTTATCGCGAGAGCTCTTGCCGCCGTTGCCACGACGCGGAGACACGGGCCCAACCCCGGTCCCTGGGAGAACGCTATAACGTCAACATCCCCCATGCCTATTCCAGCCTCACCAAGGGCCTTTCTGAGGAGGGACTTGAGGAGTTTAGAATGATGTTCAGCCGCCTCCTTGGGGTGTATTCCCCCCTTCTCCGTCGTGAGAGTATGGAATACATTGGCCAGAACCTCTCTCTCGGTAACGATGCCTATGCCGAGAGTGTGAGCCGTACCTTCCAGGCCTAGGGCTATCATCGTGATACGCTCAGGGAAGGTGTATAAAAAGTTGCCGGGCTACTTCCCCGGGCGGTGAATCCTTCCCTCGAAGGTCACGAAGTCAGTCCACGATGCGTGGGCGAGGAAGCCGGCCCCGAGCCTGGGACTGTCCCCGCTGAAGGCGTCCTCCCTGCAAGAACTGCCCACGACCTCTCCAACGAACCAAGTGTGGTCCCCGTAGGTTCTCTCATCCACCAGCCTGCACTCAAGGTTGGCCAGGGCGTTTCCTATGCTCGGCGTTTCAATGGCCGTTGAAGGAACCAGTTCTATGGAAGTTTCCCTCAGCTTCGCGGGCCCATGCTTCGTCCCGGCTATCCAGACGTCATCGAGCATATCCAGGCCGGGGACGCTTATCACGAACTCGCGGTACCTCTTGACGAGCTTCCAGGTGTATCTCTGAGGCGCTATGGCAACACCGACCATGAATGGCTCGGCGGAAACTATCGTGACCCAGTCCGCGGCCATGACGTTTGCTTCCTCTCCCCTGCCGGCCACTACGAGATAAGTCCTCATAGGATAGAGGAGCCTGTACGGCCTCATGGCATCACCAAAAATGAATCAGACTTCAGGTTATAAAAAGGGTGAGGCTCAGCGCCTCGCGAGCCAGGCGAGGGCTTTGGCGGCCCTCTCGGGCGTTGAGAAGTTCTTGATTCCATGCATCTCCAGAAGCTTAACCCCCTCACTCACCAGCTCCCCCGCCATGAAGTTGACAATAACGGGTTTGTCGCAGTCGGCCTCGATTATGGCTCTGGCTATCTCCTCGCTGGGCAGGAAGATGGGCGGCACGCAGATGACTAGGAGCGAATCCACGTTTTCATCGCGGCAAACGACTTCAATCGTTTTCTTGTAGCGCTCGTAGTCCGCATCGGCTATCAGGTCAATCGGGTTCCGCACCGAGCACTGGGGCGGAAGGAATGAGCGGAGTTCATCGACCGTTTCATCGCTCAGCTTCGCAATCTCAAGGCCGAGCCTTTCGAGCTTATCCGTCGCGAGAACACCGGGGCCGCCGGAGTTTGTGATTACCGCAACGCGCCTTCCGGCTTTCGGATACATCTCGAAGGCCTTGGCCGCATCGAAGAGCTCCTCCATCTCCTCGACCTCAATCGCGCCGGCCTGTTTGAATGCCGCGCGGTAAATCTCGTAGCTTCCAGCGAGCGAACCGGTGTGGGAAGCGGCCGCTTTAGCACCGCTCGCGCTCTTGCCTGCCTTGAGGATGATGACCGGTTTTCTTCCAGCGGCGTAGCGGAGGGCCTTCAGGAAGCGCCTGCCGTCCTTAACCCCTTCGATGTAGAGCGCTATCGCCCTGGTGTTCTCGTCGTCCGCGAAGTACTCAAGGAAATCGCTCTCGTTCAGGTCGGATGCGTTTCCATAGGAAACGAAGGCCGAGAAGCCTATCCCCTCATCGTTGCCCATAGCCAACGCCGCACCGCCGAAGGCACCGCTCTGGCTGATTAATGCCAGCCCGCCGGGCTTAACGCGAACCTCGAAGGAGCCGAAGAACTTCCCGTGGACGCCGAAGATGCCGGCGCAGTTGGGGCCTATAACGCGAACGCCGTGCTTTTTAGCTTTTTCAACCAGCTCGCGCTCAAGCTCCTCGTTCCCAACCTCGGAGAAGCCGGCGCTTATCACGACCGCACCCCTGATACGGGGGCCGATTTCGTCGATGAGAGCGGGAACGAACTTCGCGGGGATGGCGATTATGGCGCTGTCCACGGGTTCATCGAGCCGCTCACGGATTTCAAAGGTTCTCCCCGCGACCTCAACGCTTCCGCCCTTCGGGTTAACGGAAATTATCTTGCCTTCAAAGCCCCCCTCAACGATGTTCCTTAGGATTTCGTAGGCTATAGCCCCCTTTTTGAACGAGCCGAACACCGCGACGCTTGAAGGGTAAAAGAAGTAATCCACATCACCACCTCCGAAAGAATCTCCGCGGGCAATAAAAAAGCTTATTGGTTCGGTCGCCCAAGGTATCCCCATGAGGAAGAGGTACAGAAAGGTCGTCGTCGGCGGAACCTTCGACAGGCTTCACTTGGGGCACAAGGCCCTGCTGAGGAAGGCCTTCGAGGTGGGGGAGTACGTCTACATCGGCCTCACCTCAGACGAGATGATACGTGAAAAGCCGTACGCGGAAAAGATACTCCCATACGAACTGCGCCTCAGGGATTTAATCAAGTTCTTCGAGGTCAACGGCTACTCCAACTACCGCGTGATTAAGATACACACCGCGATAGGCTTTGCAGACGAGATGAAGGGGCTCGAAGCCATAGTAGTGAGTGAGGAGACCTACAAGGGTGCGCTCATCGTGAACAGAGCTAGGAAGGAGAAAGGCCTGAAGCCCCTCGAAATAGTCACCATCAACCTCGTAAGGAGCCCCCTCGGACCCAAAATCAGCTCATCCCTCATAAGGGCGGGCCTCATAGACCCCTTCGGGAGGCCGCTCTCCAGTGGAAACGAAACCCCCGAGGGAAAGGCGTTTAAGGGAAAAAGGCATAACACCTACGGTGATACCAATGTCGAAGCTGAAGGAGCCGGTTATAGCGATTAATTTCAAGACCTACATTGAGGCGACCGGGAAGAGGGCGCTGGAGATAGCCAAGGCCGCAGAAAAAGTCTGGAAGGAAACCGGCATAACCATAGTCGTCGCACCCCAGCTAGCCGACCTCTACAGAATAGCCCAAGAAGTCGAGATTCCCGTCTTCGCCCAACACATCGACCCAATAACGCCAGGAAGCCACACGGGACACGTTCTCCCAGAAGCCGTCAAGGAGGCCGGAGCGGTAGGAACCCTCCTCAACCACTCCGAGAACAGGATGATTCTTGCAGATCTTGAGGCCAGCATAAGGCGCGCTGAAGAAGTTGGACTCATGACAATGGTCTGCTCAAACAACCCGGCCGTCAGCGCGGCTGTGGCGGCACTCGGGCCGGACTACGTTGCCGTTGAACCGCCCGAACTCATAGGCACCGGCATCCCCGTCAGCAAGGCCAAACCCGAAGTCATCACTAACACGGTTGAACTCGTTAAGAGGGTTAATCCCGAGGTTAAGGTTTTGACTGGTGCGGGAATTTCCACTGGAGAAGACGTGAAGAAGGCTTTGGAACTCGGAAGCGTTGGCGTCCTCCTCGCAAGCGGAGTAACCAAAGCCAAAGACCCGGAGAAGGCGATAAGGGACCTGGTGTCGCTGATCCTCTGAGCCTTTCCCTTTAGTTCTTAAGTACTCCATTGAAACACTCAGTTGATATTTCATTGTTTAGATGTCCTCTAACTATGTGTAAGAACCAAGCGTTATTGCTTGGATTTTAAGATAATAAGGCTCTCAGTTTCGATTCCATTAGGAACTAAGTTATTACGGTTCTTAAAGAGCTTTCTGGCTTTAATAGTATCCACATAAGTTATTTCATGTCTGAAACCAAGATTCTCAAGATGTTCAATGAATATTTCATCATAAGGAGGTTTTATTCCAGCAAAGCTTGCATTACCAACAAAAATTCCCATGTAATCACTTACGTTATCCCCAAGTCTCTCAAAAACACCAAGAACTGATGCAAAATACTTGTCATATACCTTAACAAGATCGGGCCTTATTCTTTCGATATGTTCCCGATATAGTTCATACGTCTCGGATTGGATATCGATAGGGGGAATAGTATTTTCAGGCCGATATGGTATTTCAAGTTTACTAAGCTGTCTAATCTGCTCGTCATCATACCCTAACCATGCAAGCTCTAGCTTAAATGAGCGAATATATTCATGAGCCATCCCATAGGGAGGTGATGTTAATATCGAGCTAACTTGCTCTTTAAGCTTATAATTTACAACATCCACATAGTCGCGTCCATCATTTATCTTACACTGTCCCCCCCTATAAAGACCCATAAAATCAACGCTTGCTTTGTGAATATTCATGAGGGTTTTCTTAAAGAAGTCCAGAATAAACTGCTCGTAATTCGTAGTTCTTTCGAGAATTTTGTTAATCCAAGCTCTTTTTATCTTTGAGCGGAAAGTCTTTGGAATTTGATCATCGGTTAAAGAGAACTTCCTCGATGTCTTAAAAAGCGCGATAAGAACTAATGGATGTGGATTCTCATTATATATCCACCACATTTTCCGGAGTATCCCAAGAAATTCTTGGGGGTACCACTCATCTATACGACTCCACCGTGGCTGAAATTCTTCTGCATTATCCAACTCCTCGTAGATACGTATATTAGGGAATTCATCCTCGAAACGTTCTTTAGGGAGATAAATCTTTGCCTTTATTATATGGGGGGATACTGGGTTTATATCAAGGCATATCGCATTCCTGTTTGTCATAAGAGCTTCGACACATACAGTCCCAGATCCTCCAAAAGGATCTAATATCCAATCACCCTCTTTTGTATATTTGTCGATAAAAAATCGAACAACATGAGGAATAAATCTTGACGGGTAATAGTATATGCCATGTGAAGCATAAGTTGTTTTCCACGGATACTTGTCTCTAAAGCTAATCGGGACTTTTTTGATAGTATGGATTCGAGCTAGAGTTTCTTTTAGGGTCTGAACGATAGTACTCCCCCCCTAATTTAGGTTCGATTGTTGAGGTTTTAAATCTTTTAGTCGGGAGTTGCCCTTAAGAGCTTAGAGAGGCAGTAACTCTTTAATAGCCATTAGTAAGTAACATATCAAAGGTGATAAAAGATGACCGATACTCACTCACAACTAAGAACAGTTTATCACAAAATTATAAAGGCCGAAGTCGATAAGTACAACAACATCAAGAACCTCAAGAACCTCTTCCTTGAAAGAGAGGAAATCGAAAATGTCGCTGGCAATCAGGATATTCTAAATGAGCTTATAAAAAGAGGTTATATCCTGGAGTTCACAGTCGATGGCCGGAAACTCTATCGCTCACTCCACATGGACATAGCATCAAGGGCAGCCTATGGTGTTAAGCCCTACCGGGGTGCAAGTGGAAGGGTAATGGAAAAAGACATTATGTACAAAGAAGAACCTATACTACCGAGAGACTACGTGAAGTTTTTGGACAATGCTAATGAACAATACAAAGAGTTAAGGAAGAAAGTTAAGGATATCCTGAAGGAAGAGAAGCTCGTTGAAGCCTTTTTCAAAGGACTCCACGATTCTGGCATAAGAGGTCTCACCGCCTACCAGTTCGAGAGCATAATGAAGATACTAACGTCGGATAAAAGGTTCTTTCTCGTCTCAGCGCCGACTGGTTTCGGCAAGACCTACGTCTACCTCCTTGTCGTCCTAATAGACGTACTAAAACAGGTCTCAGAGAATAAGAACGGTGTCAAGGCAGTTCTCTTTTATCCTAGAAAGTCCCTAGAAGCAGACCAGATGTCAGACATTATCAAAGTTCTTAACAACGTGAACAAATATCTCGACAAGAGGATAAGGGTCGGGATATATGACGGGAGTACACCAAAAGAAACAAAAGAGGTCACTGAGAGACAGGGATTCCGAGGAATCGCTCTTAACGTCTCTGGAAAACTCGAAAGGCTCTACCTCGGCCCAGAGAACGGAAAAGTCATCGTTGAGTCTGATTCAGGTAGAAAGTTTGATTGGATAATACCCACAAAAAGGGATATGCAGAAGAATCCACCAGATGTACTTATTACCAACCTCTGGAGCTATGCTCATGCCCTCACAAACCCAAAAAGGTGGGAAAAGAAGTACATAAACCCTGAAACCGCTTGGTTCGTCTTCGATGAGGTTCACATTTACCGGGAGAACATGGCTGGCGTCCTGCGCTACCTGCTCAAGATGCTCTCGACCGACGTGAGCCAAAGCGCAAAGTTCATACTTTCCTCGGCCACCATACCAAAGAGCAGGGAGTTCCTAAGAGATCTTGGGGTAAAAGATTATTTGGACTTAACTTTCAGGAAGGAAGAATACAGTAAGTACGCAAACGGCACTAAGCTCAACATCTACCTCATGCTAGCCCTGAGACCAGACTCCTCTTGGGAAACCTTTGCTCACGAGCTAGGCCTCTTCCTCGGAGCGATAGGGACACTGAGAGGCAACTCACCTCAGTCGATAATCTTCGTTGATTCGATCAGAGAGATAGAGCGCATAAGGAACCAGCTCGAAGTCGCAGCGAGAAGAGGGAAAATAAGGAGTCACTTCTTTAACAAGGATGGTATGCAGGTTGAAGAGATTGACCCATACAGCCTAGTTCACTATGCAAAGAGCGCTTTATCACCTTCGAACATCAACATCTTCGAGGATAAAGTCCTTGAAAACATTGACTACCACTATGCAGACAGAGCTGACAGACACAGGGTAGAAGAAAGGCTCAAGAATGGGAATGTTAGTGTCGTCTATGCGACTTCAACGCTCGAGCTCGGTGTTAACTACAATAAGGTCTCAGTTGTCGTTAACCTCGGAATCCCCCGCTCTGTGGAGAGCATCATCCAGAGGATGGGTAGAGCAGGGAGAGATTTGGAGAGCACTCTCAATACTGCCCTTGGCATAGTGATTGTCCGGCCAACACCTATGGAGTACTATTACGCCTATAAAGGGCTTGACTATATCATAAACTTCGAAAATAGCAGAGGCATCCCCATCTCCTATAACAATCATTTCGCCATCCTCTTTTCAGCCCTGCTGCGCACCATGCTCCTTGGAGCCAAAGACGGCAGGGGATACTATGTGAGGCACATGAAATTCGAGGAAGTTCTTGAGCTAGCAAAAAGGATATGGAGAGAATATCTCCAAAACAAAGACGAGATACTTAGAGGACTTGAGCTGCCGGTTGACTCCAAAATGCAGATAGAGGAACTTATAGAAGACCTTATGGAAACTCTCAACAAACTCCCAGTCAAGAGTGTGGAGTCAAGGTGCCTAACCAGCAAGAGACTCTCAGAGCTCTTAGAGGGAATTTCCCGTACCCATGAAAAGGTTGAAAACTTAGAAGAGCTCCTTGACGAGTTAGGAGGGCTCATTGAGAAGATACTAGAAGAAAACCCAGAGCTAGATAATAGTAAGGCTTACAAAGAAACTATCGATGAGTTCCGGAGAACCCTCAAAGAAGCGAGAAAAACCATCGATGAGTGGAAGAAACTCCAAAAGGAAATAGACGAAGAGAGGGTTGACCTCATAAGTGCGTCGGAAAAGGCAAACGAGCTGTTGACGGAACGTCTTGAACCTGTCCTCACCAATCTAAGAAACTATGCCAATAGATTACGCAAAGCTGCAGAGAATCTAAAAGGAAGAAACTATGAGAGAGCTAAGAAACTTAAAGAGCAGAGATCCGAATTGGACGAACTAAAGGAGTATCTCAACAAGCTCAGACGAGAAAGGATAGAAAAGGTTCTCGATGAGCTGAGCGGAACTCAAGAGGAGCCCATAGCACCATTTGTCTGCGAGGCAATGAAGTATCTACGAGATCTTGCCACAGATTCAAACGTCGTTACTGGTCTCAATGTTGTAGAGGTTCTTCTGGGCATAAAGTTCCTCGGAAATGAGTTCCTTGATAAGAAGATCAATACCGGAATCTGGATTCCAGGAGAGCCTACAATGGGCCACGATGGAAGGCTTAAGTACAAGTACAAAAACTTGAAGGAGTACTCGTTTTCTTCGGTGGTCTATAGAGTACCGCCCTTCGAGCTAGGTACAATACCCTGGGAACCACCAGAACAGAAGGAAATAACTGACATTATCGGCGGGAGATATGTGTGGCTACTTTACCCTGAGGACGGAATAACAATAATCAGTAAAATGGGCAAACACATTAGGGATCTAATGAAAACATATCGCTTGGGGGTAGGAACCTCAGAGCACTTCGGCAGCTTCTACGACGTGAGCCGGATAGACTTCATAGACTTGCTCACTTTAAGTTCTCCATTACTCATCAAGATTCCTATTCCAGATGAGAGAAAGGAGCTATACATAAAGTACGGCTCGTGGAAAGTAGGAGATGTCAGGGGAAGTAACACATCCATAAACAAGCTCGTTAGATCGCTCTACGAGGAAAATAACGCCAAGAAGCAAGGCACCAAAAATGCAGTGATGGCCAGGCTAAACAGCCTCAAGACATTTTATTCTCAGAAACAACCAAACGATGGTGCCGGAATAAAGTTCAACTATATTCGCTACTGCGAATTAGGAAGAGTTATTTCGACTGATCCCTTCGACTTTGACTGTCCTGTAAGAAGGCTAAGCGGGCAGACGTGTCCATACGAGAGAGTAGACAATAACGGCAAGTGCCGCTACTGGATAACCAACAAGAGGAGAACTTTCCCGAAGGTCTATCTTAAAAGGCACGTAAAGCTTCCAAAGACACTTGAGAATCAGGTTGGTTCAATGCTAAATGGAATCGTCTCAATGATTCCAGTAGCATACTATGAGCTCTCGGAGACCCCAGCACACTTTGTCTATGATACTGTCTCCATCTACGTACCGATCAGTCCAATTGAGTCCGTAGAGAGAAGTTTTAGGGTGTATCCAATAGGCTACGACGCTATCACATCAATGATAGTCCTCGGATTTAACCCCAAGTTCTTAGAGACTATAATTCGCTGGATCTATGCGAACGACCAAGAGACACTGGAAGTTATGGCCTACAAGTACTATCTCCATAGGGTCGTCAAGCAAAAAGGCATATTTGGCATCGACGTATCATCTCTTGGAGACATCAAAGATATGAAGGATAAACTTAAAAAGGTTAAGTGGTGGGACTTCAATGAAAACGGGGAAGAAATCAGAAAGTTCCTCCAGTTCTCACTTAAAGTCCTACTCCACTCGCTTGCCCACAGGTTCATCATTTATCTCACCAACACATACGGCTTCGACGAGAGTAAACTTACCTACTCAGTAAACGAGAATGAGGGAAGAGTCTACATCGTCGAGAACTCAAAAAATGATGGTATCGGCATAGTAGAGACCTTCTCAAGCGAAATAAGGACACGTGGCGAAGCCATAGTCTTCGTTGAATTCCTAAGGGACATGGTCAAGTTCTTCAAGAGACACAACGAGAGAGTTAGGAGAGAGATGCTGACTTTCTCAATCGAGGCAGAGAAAGAGATACTCAGTAGCCCAGAGAGTCAGGAGCTCTTGAGAAAAGTCGAAGAAAAGCTCAACAAGGGACTAAAAGATAACGAGATAGACCCCAAGCGGATGGACTACATAACATATAGGTTCCTGCTCAAGGATGTCCTCAACGAGCGAGAAGGAGAGCTCATAGGGAACGTGCTCGATTACACTCAAACGCCCCACATATGCTACGATGGATGCAACCTCTGTCTCTACTTCGGCAGGGACTGTACTGAGGCGACCACGCAACAGTATACCCTCTCCAAGCGCCTCCTCGTTAGGTTTGCCGAGGCTATCCTCGGGGGATGCATAACGTTTGACACCATAAGGGGATTCGAACATCTCCTGAAGGGTTTCACCGAAGGGGCGAAAACTGTATACATGAACGTCGCCTTTGTGGATGAGGAAGGAATCAGGCTCCTGAAGGGAATCCAGTCAAGCGGCGCCAATGTTAGGATAAACACCAGAGGTAATGACAGAAAACCACAAATAATCAAGGAGCTGAAGAAAGAGCTTGGGAATGAGAACGTGAATAAAATCAAAGTGCCCGACCACAAGAAAGTTTACCAGATTGAATATAAAGGAGGCATAATACAGAGCCTCATAATATCCGGCTCACCAAACCTCCTACGGAGTAGCCTCAGGGAGAACCGGGAGAACGTGACAATAGTATTCCACTTAGGGGATGAAAAGGAATGAAATTGCCAAAGGCCCAGCTCTTGACTGTTCCGCTTGTTTTTCCATTTACACTCTTTGAGAAGCTTAAGACAGTGGTTTTAAGGAAAGGTAAGATTCCAAAGCCAATAGTTACTGGACTGAACTCCTACTTCGTCTATCTGCCAGAAATAGGCGTCGGACTCGCCCTTGACGTCAAGTCAGAGAATCTAAACAGAAAACTGTTCAATTATTTTGTCAACTACTCTGGACTAAGGTACGCTAGAGATTCCGAAAACATCCCCCTTATGAAGATGGTTCCTCACCATTATAACCAGAACGAACACAGGATAGTCAGCTACGGTGTGCTTGACTTCGTTAACATCCCAAGAAAGGAGTATATTCGCTTCTTCAATGTTCTCTACGAAGATATGACAATGTCCCCATCACACATAGTAGGGGATAGAATCGACCATCCCACGAGGTGGGCAAGGTTCGAGATCAATGTTCCCGGAATGCAGCTTGAATACAAATTTGTTATGAACTCTGGGATTGTGTACATCGATGATATCAACGAAGAACTCCAGTATGAGCCATTGACAAGAAGAGAGTTATACAGGTTCAAGGCTACGTTTGTAAGTCCTATACCAACTGGAAGGGTCTGGGTGAATGAAATCATCCTGTACACCAAAAACGAGCCGGAGAAGGTCATCGGCGATATGATTCCAGGCTACCTGAACGCAGTAATCCCCAGTTTTACTGAGATAAACTACAAGGGAAAAAAGAGACACAACGTCAATCTCTTAGACGAATCTATGGTGACTCCCTTAGAGACCTCGGATGTTTTACGGCAACTCGTACATTATTATACCGAGAATGTCAGGGCACCTATAATGAGAGCCAAAATACCTAATCAAGTCGTAGAAAGGATTCTCGAAAAGTTCAGCCGATACATGGGTAGAAGGTTTACCGTTGAGACTCCGGCTTTTTCGGAGCTCGGAATGAGGGTAACAAAGACAAGTCGGGATGTTCTTGTGGAGCTGCTGAACCCAACCTATTACTATCTCCTTATCAAAGAGATCCCCGAGACTGTGATAAGTCTCGATGACCTCTATCTCACAGTTGAGGAAGTGGCCTCAAACCCATCCCATCATGTTGAGATAACGCAGGCCATTGGGAAGAACAGCACTGTGACTCATGCCAAAGAAGTCAACGTCAAATGGGCCCTCAAAGCACACAAGCCACAAAAATTGTAGGCCTTAAAGCATCTCAAAGGTGAGACCCACAGTTGGACACTCCCCTTTCTTCACCTACCATTAGTAATCAACTTTCCCATCAAAAAAGACTTCCAAGGGGCCTGTAAAGTGTCCTTGTCACCACGCTGCCCTTGATGTAGCATGAGAACGTTCCATTAAACTGGTCGAAGAGGCTATCGCTCAAGGAATCCATGCAACATTGACTTTGTTCAGCAAAGTTTCACTAAACTTTATAAGCCTCTTCTCGGCTTTTTCTATCGGGCAGCCCCGTGGTGTAGCGGCCAAGCATGCGGGACTTTGGATCCCGCGACCCGGGTTCGAATCCCGGCGGGGCTACCACAACGAAAGACAAGGGGGCTCTGCCCCCTTATCTCTCTGTACTCTCAAACCCCCGGAGTGGGGCTTCGCCCCACAACCCCGTTCTTCTCTAAACCTCCGGGGGGGCTACGCCCCCACACCCCCAAACAGCCTTGATTTTGGGGTTTACGCTCAGACGTGCTCTTCTGTGAGTGTTTCACTCTACAAACGGCGTCCGAAGGACGCCAATAACAAAGTTGAAACTACTTGAAGGCTTCATTTAGTGTTAAACCCCCAGTCAAAGTTGCACTTGACTAGTGCACGACTGATTTTTCTGCCAGTTTGATGAGAAGGGCAATCTTTTCGCCAGCCTTTCTTAAAGGCTGTTGGTGAAGCTTTTTCCAAAAGCTTCAAAACGCAAACTCCTCCACGCTGAACTCCTCGACAACCCTCTCGAAATCCGTCTCCGGAGCGTAGGTGAAGCCGCACGTGGTGCACTTCAAAACTCCCTTCTCCTCAGCGAGCGGGGAAAAGCAGACTGGACAGCGGTACTCCTCGCGGCTCAGAGCGTCGTAAACCTCGTCCTTCATGACGAGCAGGTTGAGCTCGACTTCCCAGTCCTCGTGGAGCATTCCCCAGTAGGGGGTCTCGACGGGGTAGAAGTCCTCAATGATCAGGGCGTTTATTCCGATGCCCCTGATCCCGTGCGGGAGCTTGCCGGTCGGCTCTATGCTCACCACGTACTGGTCGTAGAACTCTATATGCTCCGCCCTGACGGTTAAGCCCCGGGACAGGCGGGAGCGAAGGGGGATTACCTGAAGAAAGAGGCTTTCCCTCTCAACGTCCCAGCTCGCGCTTATTGAAACGCTCCCCTTCGTGAAGAACTGGGTGATGTAACTGTCATCCATCTCCTCTCCGGCGAGGTGAAAACCCAGCTTACCCATGGCCCTCCCAAGGAAGTTCGGCCTCGGAAGCCGCCGATAGTTCACCAGATACTCACCTATCCAGCCTGCCAGGGGCATAGAATAGCCTATGAAAGCCTGCTTTTGAACCCGCAGGTAGGCCACGCTGGGGAGCAATTTGAACCCTGAGTTCATTCCCATCAAAGAAAGAGCGGCATAATGGTATATATGATTAACGGAAAAACTAAGAGCCGAAGAACTCGTCGAGGCTTATGCCCTTCTTTTTCTTCTTCATGGCCGCCTTTTCCTTCTTGACCGCCTTCTCCAGCCCCTGCGATGGCTTTATCTTCTTCTCAGAGCGCTTGGAGGCCTTTTTGGATTCCTTCTTTTTCTCCCCTTTGGACTTCTGCTTGAGCCTTCCGTTCGCCCTCAGCTCATCGAGGTAGCCGTTTTTGCCGTTGGATTTGCCAGTCCTCGCCTTTATCATCTTCTCACAGACATCAGCGGAAAAGCCCATCAGCGTCCTCTGCCTCTCCGGGAAGACATTCTCGAAGAGCGATTTTATGTCCTTCTCGGTTATGCATATCCTCTGCCTCGTGTAGTCGAGCACGTTGTACTTCGTGACCAGCATCTTGGCCGTCGGGAGGTACTTCTCTATGGCGCCCTTGCTGACGGTAAGAACGATTTTCCCGCCGCATTTCGGACATTTCCCGGTCAGCGGCGGCCTTCTGTACTTGGTGTTGCACTTCACACAGCGGAACTCCTGGCGGGTGAAGCTCCTCAGGTTGCCCCTCAGGTCAGGAACGAGGTGGGAGTTGATTATCGTCTCGGCCACGTGGTGCTCGTCAACCGCGCGGATGCGCTCCGCAAGGGCGAGCTGTCTTTCGACCTTCTCGACCATATCGCCGAGCTGTTTGTACAGACTCATCTTCGGGCCGAGGCCGATGTCATCTGTATCGTGGGTGAACTTAAGGCCCTCGTACATCTCGGGCTTGCCAAGCCTGTCCTCGACGCGCTCAATGAACTTAATCTCCTTCGGGGACTTCATCTCGTAGGTGGCGCCGTAGAATTCCAGGGGATAATACCTAACGACGTCCATGTTGTGGACCTCGCTGTCAACCTCACGGGGGTCAAGCCTTGTCGTAACGACCAGCGGAGCGTCCATCTTGCCGCCGCGCTTCTCGGGGAGGTAGTACTTGCTGAAGTTGAGCAGGGCGTCGAGGAGGAGCATCACAGCGTCTTCGTCGCCGTCGCATTGGTGTGTCACGATATTTTCATTTATCAAAACGTTATGGTAGTTTTTGGCGTTTAATGAGAACACAAAGTCATCATTGGGCTTGAGATATTCGACGCGCTTAACTTTGACAATCCAGCCCATCTCGTGTGAGTACCTGTCCCTGTTGTTAGTTTTGACCGAATGAAGCGGATAGATAGAATTCTTGCGCTTACTGATGAATCCTATTTCTCTAAAGAACGCGTGGTAGTGCTCACCTGCAATGTTCAACGCATAGACCGTGGAGACAGGAGCTTCGTTTCCACGTTCGACGTGATAGAGCCTGCCGCGAGCGTTCCCTCTGTTGGCGTTCTTATCGACGGTGTAGTAACCTCTGATTCCGAACTTTGAGAGCAGTAGTGTTTCAATATCCTCAAGGAGAGCCTTGTTAACGCTGTAGGCCACCACCCTCGGGACTGTACTGAGTGCACTTCCATCGCCCTCAAAGTACGCTCTAATCATCTCAGCAACGACGTCTTTCGGCAGTGTGTAAACCAGATGGGGAACGCGCTTTGTGTGGGCGTTCTTCCCTGCGCCGAGAACCTCAGTAAAGAGCAGATAGAGAACGCGAGAACCAACGGTCACCTTTTCTCCGCGCTCGTAGATTCCAAAGCCATCGCCAAAGGCCTCTCTCAGTGCTCTCTTGAGGTCCCCGCGTACTTCTTCATCGGCTATCGAGAAGCTTATCTGATAAACGCTGTCGCTCTTCCTCGCGTAGCCTTCAGAGAGGTAATAGCCAAGGACGCGCATCAGCGGTTTTATAGGAGCGAATCTCTGTATCTTGACCTTGTCTCGCTTGAAAGCCAGCCAGCAGTCAGGAACGTCTTCGAACGAAAGTCCATTATCGTCCATGATTCTCAAAAGCTCCCTCAGCGGCAGGGAGTCTCTGCGGAGGTAATCTCCATTAACTTTCACTCCAAGAGAGGACAGCCACTCGGAGAGCCCACGAACCATTATGATATCCCACATATCCTCAAACCGCTTATCTGAAAAGGCCTTGAGCAAGTCAAAGTGTTCAATATCAACCTCTTCAAACTCAAGCTTGGGAACGAGTATTCTGTCACCCTCCTTTACATCAAAGGCCCTCTTTTCCACGAACTTTCCGTCCTCATATACCAACACTGGATGGTCCACGGTCGTTTCGAAGCCCCTTCCAAGTTCAAGCTCAAAGCGAATCAGGTGGTCGGTGCTCGGGGCCTTTATCACGTCCTCGATGTTCGTGAGGACTACCTTGCCACTTTCTGAATCAAAAGAGTACACCTTGATGTCTCTCTTTGGCCTCTTCCTTACGTAAACCATGTTCTCGTAGCTTTCCCCTTCAAACAGCTCGTAAAGCTCACGGAGAGTAATCCTTGCTGGTTTGCCATCAATCTGGACTAAAATTCTCGTGTCTCCAGGGAAGCAGTTCCTCCTCTTCGCAGCATGATAATACGGATGTGCATAGCCCACGAGGACGTCGGAGAAGCCTATTATCCTGCCTATGATTCCAGCCGAAGTGTGTGGGGCCAAGCCTATGACGAGGTGCCCGACGAGGTCCTCCATCTTCTCGGCGTTGTAGAACCTCGGCAGGCCGTAGAACTTCTCCAGGAGGTCGTCTATGAAGCGAGCCACCTTGAGGAGGTACCTTCCGGCCTCGTAGGGCAGTATGACGTCCTGAACGCGGAGTTCGAGTATCTGGTCGTCCCGCTCCAGGGGCTTGCCCTCGAAGTCGTGGGTGTAGCCGAGTTCGCGGAGCTTTTCAACGCTCGTGCCTATTTCTTTTGGCTTGAAGTGGGTTATCGGGGCGTCGGTGGCATCGAAACGAATGGTGCCGTCTTTAAAGACGTAGACGTCGTTTTTAGCCCTCAGAAGGCCCTTCTCAAGCGGTTCGGCCATCTTGTAGCCCGAGGTCATACCCTGGACGCCCTTGAGCTTGTCGATGCCGTAGACCTTGACGTTCTCCATGGCGGCGCGGAGAAGCTCAGATGGCTTTATGGTTCTCCTCGCGTAGGGCTTCAGCTCCACGCCGCACTTGGGACAGCGGAAGTCGAAGTTCTCTGCCTCGCTCTGCGAGTAATCAACGTTGCACTTGGCGCAGTGCCAGAGGAGTTCCTTCCTCGTTCCACAGCGCGGGCAGATGTGTTCCGGCCCGGTGTGGCCGCACTCAGGGCACTTGAAGAAGGCTATCTCCACGCTCGTTACCTTTCCTTCCTCGGCGGCCTTCTTGATGTCCCTGCTGGAGCCACCGGCGAGGCCGATGGGGAAGAGAACCTGCACCGGCGGCTTCATCTTCCGCTCCTTGGCCTTCTCGGGCCTGCCCATTCTGGCTCCAATCCAGCTTATTCCCCTATCCCTGAGCTTTATCCGGTCCTTCTCGTTGATGATGTCTATGACTGTGAAGAAGGGCTTAGCCCTGAACTCCCATTCCAGGTTCCCGAGGGGCGTAAGGAGCGCGGCGCTCCAGGGGTAATCGATTACTATGACCTTTTTCCGATCCTCCGTCCTCTCAAGCCTGTGCGGGAGGCCGAGGAGTTCAAGGTAGCGCTTGATTTTGGGGTCGTTCTCCAGAACCACCTTCCTCGCGAACTTGTTCTTCATGTGCTCGTCCCACTCGATTTGAGCACCCAGCAAAGCCCTCTGGAGCTCCTCGACTTCCTCGGGTTTGAGCGTGTTCCAGTAGAGGGTGTAGTACGGATGGAAAGGTATATCCAGAACCTTGGACAGGTGTACCGCAACCTCAACGTTCGGCCTCACGCGGAGGGGGTCTTTCAGCAGGTCTTCGAGAAAGTCCGGGTCGAGTTCGATGTACTCGGCCGCCTCCTCGATGGCCTCGCGCGGGTTGTCGGAGAACGGCTTAAGCTCGACCTCATAAGTCTCGGCTACAGCCGCCACCAGCTCCTGAATCCACCACTCCTCGACGTAGTTGGCAGGCAAAAGCGTCTGGTTGTTCTCAACGAAATCGCCGAAGTTCACCAGCGCGTCTCCAACGTAGAGTATCTCCTCAATTTTATCCCTGATTCTGAGGGCGGTCTCGTAGTCGTCCACGCGTATGACGCTCCCGTCCTTGAGCTTGACTATCGGCCCCTCGACCGTCGTTGCCGGCGTCACGATACAGCCCTTGCCGGGCCGCTCAGTCTTCATCTGGGTCCCAATCGCTATGAACTCGTCGAGGAGGAGCATGGTGGCGGGATTGACGCTCCAGGTCGCGAAACCGCTGACGCGGGAGCGGCCGTAGCGCAGACGGAAACCGCCGTTCTCGGAAGGCTCGGCGAAAAGCGGCCTTCCACCGATTATCTCCTTCGTGTACTTCTTGTTGGGGGCGATGTTGGCCTTAAAGCGCTCGTAGAGCTCGTAGTAGAAGCCTTTCTCAACTTTTTCGGCAACTTCCTCTCTGGCGCCGGAATCCTCGGCTTTGGATTCGGAAGATTTGGAATCATCCGCCTTCTTGCCCTTCTCTTTGGCATCGACGAACTCCTTTATCCAGTCCCAGCCGTCAACTCCCATCTTGTCTATGTACTTGACGAGCTTCTTCGCCTTCTGGAGGACACCCTCAGCCAAAACCAGAATCGCACCGCCGCGCAGGTGGTTGGTCTCAACGCCGGGAACGTCGCGGTGGGAAACCTCGACTTTATCCGTTTCTTCACCGGTGATCTCGATGGGGATGTTCTTCATGGCGAGCCTTACCTCATCCGCCTCAGGGTGGTACTGCAGGCGCGTGACGGCGCGGTGGTAGAGGTCTATCTCCTCGACCATTCTTTCTATGTGCTTCTCGCTCGGCTTGAAGCGGTCGAGGCCGAGCTTTTTGCGAACGTAATCTCCAACGAGGACGCTCAATGCCTGTGCGGTTCCACCCGAACTCCTTATCGGGCCGGCGTAGTAGAGGGCGAGGTATTCGCTGTTGTCAGACCACTCGTTTCGTTTTATTTTAACGTCGGCTATTCCCTCCAGGGGGGCGGAGACGATGCCCTCGGTGAGGATGGCAAGGGCGGTTCTAACGGCCTGCTCCGCGTAGCGCTCCTTGCTCCCAAGGTCGCCAAACTTCCCGTCTATAATCTCATCAACGACCTTTAGGGCGGCCAGCTCTTTGCCATACTCCTTGACGAGGACACGTATCCTCTCAGCGACGCCCTTCGGACCGACGAGGCTCTCAACACGGCCGGCCATGTCTGTCGCTTGAGGAACTTCGACCTCCAAACTGGGGTCCTTTCCCTGTTCGCGGGCCTTTCTCGCTATCTCGTAGGCCCTGTCTATCTCGCGCTGGAGGGATTCAAAGTAAGCCTTCATTTCGGGGGAATATATCTCGCCCATCTCAGACACCCTCACAGTACTGGTCGAACCTTATGACCGCCCTCAGCCGGGCCGTTTCAACATCTATTATCGGAACCCTCGCCGGAGTCGGGACTATGTTCACCATCTTCTGGAACTCAGTCTGGGCCTGCCAGGTGCCGGTGTTTATCAGGAAAACGCCGTTGTACATCTTGTACTCCATAACGTGGACGTGGCCCGCCTGGAAGAGGTCGGGAACGGACTCTATGACAAGGGTATCCTCAGAGTCCGGGGCGATTGGGACCTTCTCACCGAACGTCGGTGCGAGGTGCCTCAGCTTCAGCAGGTCGAGCATCGCCTCGGCCGGCCTGTGGTGACTCCTGTTCGGGATGAAGTTGACGACGTCCTCGATACCGCGCCCGTGGGCGATGAGGAAATCCCTGCCGTGAAGCCTCACAACGGCAGGGTTGCTTATTATAACCGCGTTCTTGAGCTTGAGGAGCGGCCGGGCGTACTCCTCGTAGAAGCCCGGCTGGGGAATGGCGGTTCTGGCGGCATCGTGGTTGCCGGGACCGATGAACATGGTTATGTGATCCGGCACGTTGCTCAGCAGGTTCGCGAGCGCCTCGTACTGGTCGAAGATGTCCGGAATCTCCAGCTCGTTGTATTGGCCGGGATAGATGCCTATGCCGTCGACCACGTCGCCGGCGATTATCATGTACTTTATCCTGCTCACGAACTCCTCCTCGGCCCTGTTGTTGACATCGCCGTTGAGCCACTCAAGGAAGCGCATGAATGCCTCCTCGCAGAACTTGTTTGAGCCGACGTGAATGTCGCTGAGAAGAACTGCGTAGACCTTCTCCTCAAGGGGCGGTTTCTCGCGCTTGAACTTGGGAACATCGGGAAGGAAAATCTTGTTGGCGAAGAATATGCCCCTGCCGGAGTAGCGTCCGCGGAAGGCTATAACCGCGTCGGGCATTATCTGGAAGAACTTCTTGCTCTCCTCGTTGTTGCGGTTTATGAAGACCTTGATGACGCCCGTGTTGTCCTCCACCTCGAACATGTAGCCCTTCGCGGTCTCGCGCTTGCTGTTCACGAGGCCGATGATGGTCACCTCGTCCTCGTCCCGCACGTAGCCCAGCTTGGCTATGTCTATCACACCGCCAATCTCGGGGTTCTCGCGGAGGATTCTGCGCATCTTCCTGAGCCTGCTCCTGAAGTAGTCGGAGTAGACCTTGATTATGACGTCGCCCTCTTTGCCGGCGGCGTTCTTGGCCTTGGGAAGGGCAAACTTAACGTTCTTCACATCGAACGTTACCTCGTAGTCGTCGGGAATCTCCTTTGCCCGGTAGTGGAAGCCCTCCCTGGGGGAGAGCTTGAAATCGGCGTAAACGGAGTAGCTCTTCCCCTCTTCGGGGACTTCTTCGCCCACGTACGCTATGGGAACACCGTAATCGCCGTACACTATCTTAGGCTTGACTCCGTTTCCGTTCTCTTCCCCGTCCACGTAGCCGTTATCGTAGCCGTTGCCGTTTTCAGCCGTTTCTTCAACGGTGGCCCCGCTTTCCACGGGGAGGACTCCATCCGAAGCCTCGGAGGAAGCGGCTCCATCAACCGCGGTTTCAGATTCAAAGCCCCCGACGGCGGTGGGGGTCTCCGCATCTCCAGTGGAAACAGAACTCTCCCCCCCAGAAAAACTGCCCTCTTCTCCCCCCAATGCCACGATTTCAGATGTTTCCTCGCCGCTTTCAGCAGGGATTCCAGTGGAAATAGACGTACGGGAAGCATCGTCCAGAGAAGGAACCACTTCAGCAGTTTGGGTCGTTGAGGCAATTAAAGCGCTGGATTCACCTGAAACAGGCATTTCTGAAGAGATTTCATCATCAGGGGAGGCCCCCGCAGAGAGTGATTCTTCAACGATGGACGATTCCACGGCAGAGGGATCGGCGGGGCTTTCCATTGGAGCACCCTTCCGCGACAGGAAATCCTTCGCCAGTGCGGAGTCTATCACGAATGTTCCCCTGGACTTTGCAAACTTTATGAGCTCCGCGAGCGTGAAGTCTCTCTTATATGCGTCAACGAGAAGGTAGTAAGCCGAAGGGGTGATTAGATAGTTATTGGACATCAAATCCTCGATCAAACCCATCAGAGCAGCCTCCTCTGGCGGGACATGCTCACCGTGAGCACGGTCTGAAGCTGGTGGTCATGGCGGTATATGTTCTTGACCTTATAAGGGGTTACGTTCAGGCGAATCTCCTTGGTTCTTCCGTACCTGCCCTTGCTGACGACCTTGGCGTTGATGATGCCGAGCATGTCAAGCTCGTTTATAAGGTCGCTCACGCGCCTCTGGGTGAGGGGTTCGAGGTCGATGTGGTCGCAGAGGGACTTGTACACAGAGTAAACGTCGCCGGTGTTGGCCGGAAGCTCGCCGTTCTCGTCGAGGAGAACGATGGCGTAGAGGAGAACCTTCGAGTGGAGCGGAAGGGTCTTTATAACCTCTTCCATGGTGTCCTGCTCTATCTTCTCCTGCGCCTTCCAGACGTGCCTCTCGGTGACCTTGCTCGCCCCCTCGCGCTCGGCTATTTCTCCAGCGACGCGGAGAAGGTCAAGGGCGCGCCTCGCATCGCCGTGCTCCCTCGCGGCAAGGGCGGCACAGAGGGGAACGACTCCATCGTCCAGAACGCCTTCATTGAACGCGTTCTCTGCACGCTGCATGAGTATGTCCCTGAGCTGATTGGCGTCGTATGGCGGGAAAACGACCTCTTCCTCGCTCAGACTTGAGAGAACGCGCGCATCGAGGTACTCCTTGAACTTAAGGTCGTTGGAGATGCCTATTATGCTCACCTTGGCAAGGTGAAGCTCCGTGTTTATCCTCGTGAGGGAATACAGGATATCGTCGCCGCTCTTCTTGATGAGCTTGTCTATCTCGTCCAGAACTATTATGACGAAGCGTTCCTTGGCGTCTATAACTTCCTTGAGCTTGGCGTAGACCTCATCAGTCGGCCATCCAACGAGAGGAACCTCAACGCCGCTCTCAAGCTTGAAGTAGTTCACAATATTGGCCAGAACACGGTACTGAGTATCAACTATCTCACAGTTAACGTAGATGACATCGACGGGGACGTTGTACTTCCGGGATATCCTCTTGAGCTCTTCAGTGACGAACTTTATCGTAACGGTCTTACCAGTCCCAGTCTTCCCATAGACAAAGACGTTGGAGGGGGTCTCGCCGCGAAGAACTGGAACCAAGATATGGGCGAGGTTCTCAATCTGCTCACGCCTGTGAGGGAGCTCCTTGGGCGTGTAGCTGTGCCTGAGGACCTCCTTATTCTTGAATATCTTTTTGGCGTGAAGGTACTTCTCAAAGATTGAATCGAGGTAATTGTCGTCCATAGGAACCACCCATTCCACTGGAAATCCAGCCCGGTTGCTGATTTTTATTCATGGAATTTGCTATTTTGTTGGATATATGACAATTTTAGGCCCCATAATCACCAGCCAATCAACTCTATTAAAGAGATATTGAACATCAAACATGTGCTCCAGAGGAAGCACCGGATGCAGAGGAAAGCATAGATAATCGAGCCGAGGGGTTTATATGCCTTGTTGAACAGGAGGATGTAAAAAGCCAAGCGGAAGATAGGAGCAATAATCAAAGGAAGAAAGCGAAATTACTCTCCCCCACCTTCGAACCTGCCCCCATGAAAACCAAAAATGGAGGATCAGAAATATCCAACATCCTTTCCCTGCTCGTCTATTTCTTTCTTAGCTGCGAACACCTCGTTGAGCAGGTTCTTGGCGTCCTCAACGCTCATGCCGACCTTAACGGTAAGGAACCTCATGAGCTCATCCCTGCTGGCACCGCGTTCGACCCGCTCCAAGACCATTCCCACGATGCGGTCGAATATCTCCTTTGCAAAAGCCTCCTCCAAGCCCAAGGCCGAAACAGCAGACATCAAACCCACGAGCAGTGCCGCCAATGCATCGTTGAACTCATCCTTACCTAGGGTCTTTTTGTCCAAATCGACTCGGAGGTAAACGTCGTCGTCCATTCCAGAGAGCGTGAACTTCATGAGGTTCACCTGGTCGTTGAGGCGAAGGAGGGTGTGGTACACTTTGAGTTTCTCGTCCTTCGCCATGGAAAACGTTTCAAGGCCCAGCGGGACGAGCAGATGAATGAACTCCTCTGAAAATGTCACCAGCAATGAGAACGGCATTCTTGGGTGTTCCGCCACGTATATGTCGAGCCCCACCTTTCGGATAGACCACGGGAGGTCAACTATATCCTCGGCCTTATCGTTGCCGGTTTTAAGCCATTCAAGAACCCGGGTTTCAATATCCCTCATGTAAACCACCAATAGAACTTTGGACAAAGGGGTTAATAACATTACATTTTTCTTTTGGAAGCCTCGCCGTTCGCGGCGGGGGTGCAGTGAACAACCCAGCGAGCAATCACCCAGGAAAGCGAACTATATTTTAAAGCCCAAGAACCATATCCTACTTTTAAAATGAAGCGAACGGTAGCACTAAAACTCCAGCACTCAAAAACTCAAGAAAAACGCCTTCTAGTTAGTCCAAGGAAAGAACACACCTGAGGGCAATCGAAACGAGCAGAAAACTCGGGGGACTGCATGAGGGGGCTAAACTTCAGGTGAAACACTTCATTAACACTGTGATGAGACAAACGATCAGGAAGCTTTACGATTTGGGGTGTTTCGAGGATTATCGTGGTTATCCCAAGGGCACAGCGAAGAACCCGTTCTAAAGGATTCCATAACGAGGACCCCTCAAACCTCCCTGCCGTTGGTGAGGGTTAACCAGTTGGAACCTGACTAATGTGGAGAAGAAGTCAGACACGAAACGGATTTCCACAGGAAGCGAAGGGGTTTTCAGCACAGTTATGTACATAAAAAGTTTCCATTTGTAAACGAACAAATGAATCCATTCGTTCACTTCCACTGAAAGGAGAATGAACAAAAATGGACATCAAAAGATATACACCACAGTCCAAGGACGGACATCTTAGGAAAACACTAGTGTTAACATTTGGGGAAAAAGTTAACGAAAATCACCCCCCAGGGAGTTTCATTTCCTGTGGAACCCGGTTTTGGCTACTCCCAGTTTTTTCTTCTGAAAAGGTGAAAACTCTCCCGCTTTTTTTTCAATTTCTGGTATTTATAGATTCTTATGAACAATGTTCATAAAAATCCGAGAATCTTGGGTAGTAATGAACATAAATCCATATCAACTCCCAATTGGTTTAAAACATGATGATCTCACATTTGTAATGTGGTTTATAAGCTCATCTTTTCGTAATTCCGGCCGGGAAAACCGTCCATCTCCAAAACTGGGTTCCAGTGGAAATGAAACTCTGGGGGGTCTTTCAGATGGCCATCGAAAAAGACCTCTGTTTCCACTGGAAAAAATGCTCCATCTATGGACTTCCAAGGGCAGTGATGATAGCTTTTTAAAACCTCCCCCCTTTAGCTTATACCATGATACCGGTACCGCTCGTGCGAAGACTTCTCAGGATGAAGGTCAAGGTCAGCAGGAACAGACTCCTCCAGATAGCGGCGCTTGTACTTCTGCTTGCGGTTATCTTCGCGTTCCTGTTCATGTATTTCGAGAACGTGGATTTCTACATGGCTTTTTACTGGGCAGTTATAACGATGGCCACAATCGGCTATGGGGATATAACGCCCCAGACCGAGGCCGGCCGCGCCGTGGCGATGGTGGCTGCCGTTGCCGGAATCTCG
This sequence comes from Thermococcus sp. 21S7, assembly GCF_012027615.1. NCBI lineage: Archaea > Methanobacteriati > Methanobacteriota > Thermococci > Thermococcales > Thermococcaceae > Thermococcus > Thermococcus sp. 21S7. Next base: position 115,528 of record NZ_SNUT01000005.1, on the reverse strand, counting down.
ACTTTTACGGCCCTCGTTTCAATTCTGGCCGAATACTTCATTTCATCGTCTCTGAGGAGGATGATGGGCATGCACAGCGTTAGATATTCCGGACACTACGTGATAATCGGCCGCGGGAGCAGCATACCCAGCTGCGTGGGTGAGCTGATGTCCGCGATTTCCAGTGGAGAGATAGAGATGCGGCCCATAGTGGTGGTCTTTCCCGACGAGGGCGAGCGGAAGAAGGTTGAGCTTCCAGAGGAAGTGGAGGTCCTCATAGGCGACCCCACGAATCCAGAGACCCTTGAACGCGCCCACGTGAGGGAGGCATCCTACGTCATCCTCGCCCTTGAGGACGACTCGAAGTCCGTCTTCACGACCCTCATGGTGAAGCGCATGTCCAAAGCGAAGGTCTTCGTTGAGGCCCTCCGCGGGGAGAGCCTGGAGCTCCTCAAGGGGGCCGGGGCCGACAGGGTGATACTCAGCAGGAGCCTCGCGGGAAGACTTCTCGCAAGCTCCGTTTTCGAGCCGGAGGTTGTGGACGTCATAGACGACCTCACCACTGCCTCAGGCGGCTACGACATCTCCGTTCTGGAGCGGAGGGACCTGTGGGGCGTCCCCTACGTCGATGCCATGAAGCGCCTCCACGATGAGGGCTACTTCCTCCTCGGTTATTACAGGGAAAAGCCCGTCCTCAACCCTGCACTGGACGAGAAGATTCCAGAAGGGTCCAAACTGATCGTCATAAAGCCCGGCTCTTCCAGTGGAAAAAGGTAATGACGCTACCTTACTCCGCTGGCGGTCTGGAGATGCATTCGACTTTCGCTAAAACAGTAGGGGGAGGGCGCGAATTCGCGATATCTGCTGATACTGGGCATTTTTATCTTCCGCTCCACTGGAAAGAAAAGTATATAACCCTTCGGCTTTTTACCCCTATGAAAGGTAGGTGTAGTGGGTGAGTGAGATGCCGAGGAAGAAAAAGGCTGACGATGAAATAAAAGAGCTCGAAGAGTTTGAGGAGCTCGATGTCGTTGAGGAGTCCCCGTCAAGCTCAACCAAGAAAAAGAAGGAAAAGGAGATAAAGACCCTTGAAGACCTCCCCGGTGTCGGTCCGGCAACCGCTGAGAAGCTTCGCGAGGCCGGCTACGACAGCATCGAGGCCATAGCCGTTGCCTCTCCAATGGAGCTCAAGGAGATAGCGGGAATCAGCGAGGGGGCTGCACTAAAGATAATCCAGGCCGCCAGAGAGGCCGCCAACATAGGAACCTTCATGCGCGCCGACGAGTACATGGAGAAGCGCAGAACCATAGGCAGGATTTCCACTGGAAGCAAGAGCCTCGACAAGCTCGTTGGCGGCGGAGTCGAGACGCAGGCGATAACCGAGGTCTTCGGTGAGTTCGGAAGCGGTAAGTGTTTTGCCAAAGATACAAAAGTTTACTACGAGAACGATACTCTCGTTCACTTTGAGACCATTGAGGAAATGTACGAAAAGTACAGGGCTTTGAGCGGGGAAGTTCCCTTCGACACTGGCTTTGCGGTTCCACTGGAAACCGTTAGCGTCTACACCTTTGACCCTGCGACAGGGGAAATAAAGCGCACTAAGGCCTCTTATCTGTACCGCGAGCGGGTCAGGAAGATACTCCAGCTTAACCTCTCTAGGGGACGGAAGCTCAGGATAACCGCAGTTCATCCTGTCCTTGTCTTTAGAAACGGTCTCAAATGGGTTCGTGCAGGGGAGCTCAGGGAAGGCGACATAATCATTGGTGTTCGCAAAGTTCCCGCAAATTCTACACGCGTGCCCGACAACCGGGCTTATTTCCTTGGTCTCTTCGTTGCCGAGGGGACTTCCAACCCGTTCTCAATAACGACGTCCTCAAAGGAGCTTAAGGACTTCATCGTCGGGTTCATACGGGAGCACGATGGATACGAGCCGGCTGTTGAAATCCGGAGGGGTCTTTATAGGATACTCCTCCGTAAGAAAACTTCAGAGTGGATGGGAGCTCTTTCAGAATCAACCGCCGGGAGCAAGGCTGTTCCGGATGAAATCCTTAACGGAGATGAGAAAACCATAATTAGCTTCCTTGCGGGCTACCTCGACGGTGACGGCCACGTTGCCGAGTCTCATGTGGAATTCGTTACGAAGAGCAGGAACCTTGCAGACGGCCTAGTCTTCCTGCTGAAGCGTATTGGCATGTCTCCAACAGTCTCCGAGAAGGCCATAAACGGAGAAACATATTATAGGATTTTCATAACAGGAGAGGACAGGGCTTCCTTCAGCTCAGTCCTTGAGGTTTCCCTCCTCAAGAACTCGGAGCTACCCGAAGGCGGCGTTGGTCGGTATCCTCCTGCCGTTGCCAGGTATCTCTCCGCCCTTTACGCTGAATTCAGGTTGCCAAAGAGGGACGGTGAAACTGCCTATCACATCCTGACACGCAGTAAGAACGTCTGGTTCACCGAGAGGACCCTCGAAAGAATCTCGGACTACTTCAGGGATGTCCTCACAAGACTGGAACTCGCAAAGAGGGCAATTGAAAGCGGGGAGAAACCAGAGCTTCCGTTCCCGTGGACGGTTCTCAGGGAGTACGGCTTTGCCGATAGGCAGATTTCGAACTATCGCACGAGGGGACTTCCAAAGCGCGAACCCGTTAGGAGCAGAGTAGTCTTGGCTCTCCTGCGTGAGATTGAAGAGCACGAGAAGATTGCCAGAAAAGCCCTCGAATTCATTGAACTTGTTAAACAACTGGAGTTTTACGAGGTAAAGTCCGTTGAGCTCATCGACTACAACGACTGGGTCTACGACCTCGTTGTTCCAGAGACCCACAACTTCATAGCGCCGAACGGCCTCGTCCTTCATAACACCCAGCTTGCCCACACCCTCGCCGTCATGGTTCAGCTCCCGGAGGAGGAAGGAGGCCTCCACGGCTCTGTGGTCTGGATAGACACCGAGAACACCTTCAGGCCGGAGAGAATAAGGCAGATCGCCGAGAACCGCGGCCTTGACCCCGACGAGACGCTCAAGAACATCTACGTCGCGCGCGCCTTCAACAGCAACCATCAGATGCTTCTGGTCGAGAGGGCCGAGGAGATAATCAAGGAGAAGGCCGAGACCGACAGGCCGGTTAAGCTGCTCGTCGTCGATTCACTCATGGCCCACTTCAGGAGCGAGTACGTCGGCAGGGGAACCCTGGCGGAGAGGCAGCAGAAGCTGGCCAAGCACCTCGCCGACCTCCACAGGATAGCGGACCTCTACGACATAGCGGTCTTCGTAACCAACCAGGTGCAGGCCAAGCCCGATGCCTTCTTCGGCGACCCGACGAGGCCGGTGGGCGGCCACATACTGGCACACAGCGCGACCCTGAGAATCTACCTGCGGAAGGGCAAGGCCGGCAAGCGCGTAGCCAGGCTCATAGACAGCCCCCATCTCCCCGAGGGTGAGGCAATCTTCAGGATAACCGACAAGGGCGTTGAGGACTGAGTTAGCTTTTTAACCCCTCTTCTTTACCCCATTTCATGTCAAAAGTTGAGGCAGTTCAGAACCCCTCCCGCGATGAACTCATGAGGATAGTTGATTCCGCCCTGTCCTCCGAGGCAATGCTGACAATATTTGCCCGCTGCAGGGTGCACTACGATGGAAGGGCCAAGAGCGAGCTCGGCTCCGGCGACAGGGTGATAATAATCAAACCGGATGGTGCTTTTCTCATCCACCAGAGCAAGAAGAGGGAACCCGTTAACTGGCAGCCGCCCGGGAGCTTCGTGACGGTTGAGGAGCGCGGTGGCGTAATTATCCTCCGCTCCGTGAGGAGGAAGCCAAAGGAGATACTAGAGGTCGAGCTTGAGGAGGTCTATCTGGTCTCCCTGTTCAAGGCCGAGGACTACGAGGAGCTTGCTTTGACCGGCAGCGAGGCCGAGATGGCGGAGATGATATTCCAGAATCCCGAACTCATCGAGCCTGGCTTTAAACCTCTCTTCCGGGAAAAGCAGATTGGCCACGGCATAGTGGACATCCTCGGGCGCGATAGGGACGGCAACCTCGTCGTCCTTGAGCTGAAGCGCAGGAAGGCCGACCTGCATGCCGTCAGCCAGCTTAAGCGCTACGTTGAAGGCCTGAGCAGGGAGCACGAGAATGTTAGGGGAATACTGGTCGCACCGTCCCTGACATCCGGCGCAAAGAGACTCCTCGAAAAGGAAGGCCTTGAGTTCAGAAAGGTTCAGCCGCCGAAGAGGGAAAAGCTCGGAAAAGGCAGGCAGAAAACCCTGTTTTAGCCTATGTCCATCTCCTGCGGCAACATCTCGCGAACCCTGACCACCAGCACCGTGTTCCTCTTCCTCACCTCGACTATTCTGCCGAGGCCGAGGAGCCTTACCTGCGCCCTGCACACGGTCACTTCCCTCTCGTCGCTCTCCTCCCATGGAATCCTCTGCTCCATGCTCTCCAGGCGGAGTATCTCCGCGAGAAGCCCCTCCGTGCCCACCGTGACATCCTGGAAAGTCTCGTAGGTGAGGAAGAGCCTCCCGAGCTCTTGAGCTTTTTCGAGTGCAATAACGTTCCTCGCGCCCCTTATCTCCAGGGTCTTGTACGGGCCCCTCATCAGCTCATCCAGGACGCGTCTCGCTATCCCCGCAAGGAGGACTGCCTCCATGCTCCCACCTCACAGGTATATACTTTCATACTGCTTTTCGGCCTTTCTCCTAGCCTGCTCCATCTGCTCGTGCATCTTCCTCAGCTGGGACTCTATAATCTCCGCCTCCTTGAGCAGGGGCTCCGTTGAGACCTCTACCGGCGTCAGCTTCTTCAGAACCTCTATGACGTTCGCAGCGGCCCTCGGATCGGGTCTGTCCCCGAAGGTCTCTCCCAACAGCACGTAGGCGTCGAGTTTTTCCTTGCTCGCCTCCCAGAGGAGCTTCCCGCTCATTCCCATTATCGAACCGTACTGAAGGATTTTCACGCCCAGATTCTCAAGCTCCCTGTTCAGCTCTTCCTTGGCCCCAACCCCCCAGACGTCCATCTTCTCCTTGAAGAGGCCTATGCCTATGCCGCCGAGGGATATGATTTTCTCCGCCCCCATGTCATTGAGGTACCTCACGAGCTCCCGGGCTATCTCGCTCACCAGGGTGGGCGGGACGTAGATGTCGGCTATCGCCAGTATTATGTTGTCCTTCCCGTAGAACCTGAGCGGGGGGTTGGGCTTTCCGTCGAGGATCAGCGCCATGGGCGGGATGAACGGGCTCTCCACGTAGCCTATCATCTCCATTCCAAGCTCCCTGGCCAGGAAGTTGGCCGCTATGTGGCCGACCAGGCCTATCCCGGGATAGCCCTCTATCAGTATTGGGTTCCTTATCTCCGGGAGCACTATCTTGACGGGACTCCCGTTTTCCACTGTACCACCCCCGGAGAAATTTAGTTTCAAAAGGTTATTAAATTTTCGGATTCTTTCATTTCCGGGGAGATTATTGGAACTAGAGTCGATGTTACCTGCTTCGGAAGGCTATTAGATCCTTCAAGGGGATTCAATGTGGAGTAACTGGGTTTGGACAGGATGCACAGTTGGGCTGATTTGTCCGGTACCAGCGGAAGAAATATTACGACGGGACATTTGAAATCCCTTAAAATGTTCATATTTTTATTTCCAATTTTGTGTTTCTAACAACTATCCGTAGAAAACTATATATAGGTCTAATGCCTAAATGCCATGGCGATGTCCTTGAAATGGGCAAGACTCCTGGCAGGAGTGCTGGTGTTTGTTTTTGTTTTTTCGGGCTTTGTTAGTGCCAAGCCCCAAGCAGATGTAAGCGGATGGATAGCGATTGACATGTTCGTCCGCTACCGGATTGACATGAACAAGGCCAAGGGAATCTCAGAAGACCCGTACTTTGTGGACAGGCTTACGAACCTCGTTCTTCAGAGGTTTGACAAGGAGCTTGACGCTGAGATTGCACCCTACGCTGGAAACCTAACTCCAGAGCAGAGGAAGCAGTTGAAGTACCTTCTCCTCAGCGACTACATATCCTATCTCTACCAGAAGAGCTTTTATCCCAAGAATGCAAAAACTCTCGTGGTGAGGCCCATTAAAGTTGCCTCAATAGCAAAAGAAGGGAAAATCTACGATTACTACTACGCTCCGATGAGCTCATCGATTCCCTATCCAATCCACTGGTGGGTGCAAGTTAGAGTTGATATTGACGGAGGAACTGGAACTGACAGCAGTGGACACCACTATGACGTAGATGGCCACAATGACCTTTTTAAAATAGTTGTTTACTATGACTCAACGAGTGTAAAGTACGAGCTTCATTTCTACGATGAGGATCACCCGGACCCTTCACTTGATGCCGTGTACGACAAGATTCGCTGTAAACGGTATCCCGGAAGGGATAGCCGCTATGGCTGTGAAGACATTGAAAGCATCGAAGTCAAAGATGACTCTATAATATTCCCAACAACTTTTAGTACCTACACAGAATGTGGATATTTGATTTGTCACGAAGTGAGCCAGACATATGCAACGCCAGCACCTACTCATGGTTATGGAATTCGGTCGTATTCCCCTTCCATTAAAGTTTATGTTAGCAACACATGGAACCATCTCATGGACACAGTAGATACTAATCCTGATATGGCTAAGGTCTGGCACTATTATTCATGGAGGTAGTGGAATATGAGGTACTCCCTTCGCTTTCTCCTCTTTTTGAGGCTTTTTCTAAGGGTTTTTGCCTTCTCTTACCCGCTATTTCTAACGGTTATGTACAACTTTTGGATTTTTGAAAAATTGCCAACCGTTGCGTGGTGGGGTTACATAGCTCTCATGGCTATCTTGGAAATCATCATTGCCAGTGGCCGATTGCCCCTAAAACCTCTCCTAACGGCCTACATGGTCATTGCCGCCCCCTTGGAACTCCCAAGCGTTTTCTTGGGTGGTGTTTACATTCACACGGCACTTGTCTTCCTTCCCTGGGTCGCCCTTTGGTACGGGTCTCTACTGCTGTTGATTGCTCTTAATTTCCCCAAGACATGTCAGGGATAAAAGGAGCTAATCATCGTGGGGAGTTTCATTTCCACTGGAAAGGCAATCCTTATATGAGTGGAGCGAGCATTTAAGGCGGTGATGACCATGCCGAGGATAGGTATCATAGGTGGTTCGGGCGTTTACGGCGTTTTTGAGCCTAAGGAGAGCGTCAAGGTTCACACTCCCTACGGCAGGCCTTCGGCCCCAGTGGAAATAGGCGAAATCGAGGGCATTGAGGTCGCCTTCATACCGAGGCACGGCAAGCACCACGAGTTCCCGCCGCACGAGGTTCCATACCGCGCGAACATCTGGGCGCTCAGGGAGCTTGGTGTCGAGAGGGTCATAGGCGTTACCGCCGTCGGCTCGCTCCGCGAGGAGTACAAGCCCGGCGACATAGTCATAACCGACCAGTTCATAGACTTCACGAAGAAGCGCGACTACACCTTCTACAACGGGCCGCGCGTGGCCCACGTTTCCATGGCCGACCCGTTCTGCCCGGAGATGAGGAAGGTATTCTACGAGACTGCCAAAGAGCTCGGCTTCCCGGTCCACGAGAAGGGCACCTATGTCTGCATCGAAGGCCCGAGGTTCTCAACTCGCGCTGAGAGCTTCATGTTCCGTCAGTATGCCCACATAATCGGCATGACCCTAGTTCCGGAGATAAACCTCGCGCGCGAGCTTGGAATGTGCTATGCCAACATCGCAACGGTTACCGACTACGACGTCTGGGCGGACAAGCCGGTTGACGCGCAGGAGGTGCTCAAGGTCATGGCCGAGAACAACCACAAGGTCCAGGAGCTTCTCAAAAAGGCCATCCCCCGCATTCCGGTGGAGAGGAAGTGCGGTTGCGCCGATGTGCTGAAGACGATGTTCGTGTGAATTTGGTGTTTTTGCTTCCCTTGGCTTCTTTATTTAGTTTAGAAGTTTGGTAGTACTCTTGCAAGGAATAACTCTTAAATATGAACTTGCCTCTATAACATAGCACGCTGTCCAGCTTGAACCTTGTGGGGGTTGCCCTTGAGTCTTCAAAGTCTGGGCTACAGGGCACTGCTGAAGAACGGCAACGTTAAGGCCTTACTCCCAGCTTACTCTCTAAACATTTTCGCGGTGTCTTATCTCATTGGCTACTACCTGAACATAACTCTTGCTTCAATCGGCGGCCCGGCTCTCGTGGGACTCTTCGCGACAGTCAGCAACGTCTTCGCCGGCTTCCTGCCCCTCGTTGCCGGCGCCTTCGCCGATTCACACGGGAGAAGGTATGTGATTCTCGCGTCTGCTGTTTTTGAGGTGCTGGCGTTACTTTCCCTCGCCCTTGTGTCAGGCTCTGGAGGTAGATTAATCGTCCTGCCGGCGGTAATGCTCAGCGCCTCTTTTACAGCCTCCTCCCCGGCGCTGTTCTCCCTTATGGGCGAGTCCGTACCACAAGACGGCATGGGAAAGGGCATGTCGCTTCTCCTCATGGCGAGCAGTGCTTCCGGAATCCTGAGCTACATCGTCTTTGGCTCCATGATTGGAAGGATTAGCAACCCCCACCTTTTCGCCCTCTCGGCCCTGTTTGTTCTGATTTCCATTCTTTTCTACCTCCGCGTTTCTGAAACTGTGGAAAGAAGAGCTGGCAGAACCTTTGAGAGGTTTAGGGAAGCCCTTGAAGGAGTAACCCTGCTTAAAGAGCCCCCATTGAAACTTTTTATGGCCTACCTCTGCTTTGAGCTGTTCGTCAGTTCGATAGCGTCTCCCTTTGTTCCGGTGTTCCTTCAGAAAGTTTACTCACTCAGCGTTTCCCAGATTTCTTGGCTTTACTCCGCCATAGGCTTCGCAACCCTCATGGGGGCGTTTATCGCCGGCTACGTTGTAGACAGAATCGGCAGTTTGAACTCCCTAATGCTGAAGGACTCCCTTTCCATTCCCCTGCTGGTTCTCTTCGCGCTCGCCCCGTTTTCGGGCGCCTTCCTGTCCCTGGCAGTTCTCGCCTTCATCGAGCAGCTCAACGTCGCCTCCAACAGATACGTGGTCGAGAACACCAAGAGGGAGCACAGGGGCCTTATTCTCGGCTTTAAGTCATCGCTGGCAAAGCTCTCCGCGGTTCCGGGACCGGTTGTGGGAACCTTTCTCTGGGGCATCGGTCCGGGGGCGGCCTTCATAGTGCCGGCACTGCTAACGCCAATCGGAATCGGGCTTCTCTTCCTGCTTAGGTCTGCTCAGAAAGGTGGGTAATCCTAAGGGTTTGGTTGTTTTAAATTCTGTTCTCCGACACCTTTTTAACTTCCACCGGAAACACACCTTCTTAAAAGGTGATGCTCATGAGCATTCTCATCAAAAACGGGCGCGTTATCTACGGCGAGAACTTTGAGGTCGTCGAGGCCGACGTTCTCATCGAAGAAAACCGCATCGTTAATGTGGCCAAAAACATTACCGAGGCCGCGGATACCGTCATAGATGCAACAGGAAAGGTCGTTTCTCCGGGTTTCGTCAACCTGCACACCCACTCGCCGATGGGCCTTCTTCGCGGTCTCGCCGACGATCTGCCGCTGATGGAGTGGCTTGAAAAGCACATCTGGCCGAGGGAAGCGAAGCTCACGAGGGAGTACATCAAGGTCGGCGCCTACCTCGGTGCGCTGGAGATGATAAAGACCGGGACGACGGCCTTTCTCGACATGTACTTCCACATGGACGCCGTTGCGGAGGTTGTCGAGGAGTCCGGCCTCAGGGGCTACCTTTCCTATGGCATGATAGACCTCGGCGACCCCGAGCGGACCGAGAAGGAGCTCAACGAAGCCATTCGCGAGATGGAGGCGATAGAAAAGCTAAACTCCGACAGGGTTCACTTCGTCTTCGGCCCCCATGCACCCTACACCTGCTCTTTGGCTCTGCTGAAAGAAGTTAGAAAGCTCGCGGACGAGCACGGGAAGCTCATAACTATTCATGTGGCCGAGACGATGGCCGAGCTCGGAAAGATTCAGGAGAGGTATGGAAAGAGTCCCGTGCTTCTGCTCGACGAGATTGGCTTCCTGGGGAGGGACGTCATCATAGCCCACGGCGTCTGGCTCGACAGCAGGGACATAGCGATTCTCGCGAGGAACGGCGTTACGGTAGCGCACAACCCCGGGAGCAACATGAAGCTCGCGAGCGGGGTGATGCCCCTTCAGAGGCTCATCAACGCCGGTGTAAACATAGGCCTCGGCACCGACGGCTCTGCCAGCAACAACAACCTCGACATGGTCGAGGAGATGAAGCTGGCGGCACTCCTCCACAAGGTTCACAACCTCGACCCGACGGTGGCGGACGCTGGAACGGTCTTCAGGATGGCGACGGTCAACGGTGCCAGAGCTTTGGGTCTCAACGCAGGCGTTATAAAGGAGGGCTACCTGGCGGATATTGTCGTCGTTGACTTCAACAGGCCCCACCTCCGGCCGTTGAACAACGTGATAAGCCACCTCGTCTACTCGGCCAACGGAAACGACGTCGAGACGACGATAGTCGATGGAAAAATCCTCATGCTCGACCGCGAGGTTCTCACGCTCGATGAGGAGAAAATCCTCGACCGGGTGGAAGCTGTTAGGGGGGAACTGGCCTGAAGTCCGGTGGTCGTGCTTTTTCCAACAAGTTCAACCCGGCGGAAAGGTTTTAATGCCCGGCGAGATATTGACCTTAACGGGCGGGGAAAACATCGACGGTGAGCTGAAATGATGGAGCTGATTTTCGGGTCTGCCTTCCTTATCTCGTACGTCCTGCTTTTCTACAACTATCACCTTACGGGGAGGAAGGCGCTCGTTTACTACGCACTGGCATGGTTCAGTCTCTCGATACACTTCTTCATTCCAAGAAAGTCTATATACGCGGTTGGCCTCGCTTTTTTTGCCTTTTTGATATGGCTCGGAAACATACGGGCCTCCGAGGAGCTTCTGTGCGCCACCAAGTACTCCCGTGAGCTCAGATACTTTTCCGCCGTGCCACTCGCGGGTCTGATATTTCTCTTCCCCGAGAACCTTACCGCTTCGTTTGCGGTGCTCTCGGCGAGCATCATGTTCTCAGGGGTTTACCTGGTATCTACTGGAAACCGTGACCTCAGACTTATGGGACTTCTTGAGGGTATCTTCGCCGTCACTTCGTTCCTCAGGGGCTACTACTTTTCCAGCCAGTACATTGCGCTGGTTGAGGCTCTCCTGGCCTTTCTCCTGGCCTACGTTTCAATAAAGACGTTCCTCGACAGCTCTTTCATCGGCGAGTTTGAGGTGATGGATGTAAAGACCGAGCTGAAGTCCGGGCTGCGGATGATGGGTTCCGTTCCCCCGGAGGTTCTTGAGGGTGCGCTGGTGTTCTCAAGACAGAAAAGAGACCTCCCCAACTGGTTCTGGGTGACCAAGGTGTCAGACGAGGGCATATCTCCGACGAACCTCCCCAAGATACTCGACATTACCGTTAAGTTCATGAAAAAAGCCAGCGAGCGTGGAAAGCACGCGGTTATCGTTATCGACGGCCTTGAATATCTGGTACTTGAGAACGGTTTTTCATCGGTTATCAAGTTCCTCGCAACCATGCGCGATTACGCTCTGCTCCACAATGCGACCATCGTTATAATGGGGGACGATTCATTTCTGGATGAGCGGGGGAGGAAGATACTCCGCAAGCTCCTCGATTAGCCTGTCGGGCAAATCTCTTAAGTTCTGAAGGTGATTGGATGAGCGGTGAGTCCGATGGTCTCATTTGAGATTGTCCGTGGGGACATAACCCGCTTTCCGGCCGAGGCGATTGTGAACGCCGCCAATAGATACCTTGAACACGGCGGTGGCGTCGCCTACGCCATAGCGAAGGCCGCCGCTGGAAACGCCCGCGAGTACATCAGGATAAGCAAGGAGGCGATGAGGGAGCAGCTCGGGAAGGGCCAGATAGAGCACGGGGAGGTTGTTGTGACTCCTGCGATGAGGCTCAAAAGGCACGGAATCAGGTACGTCATCCACACGGTTGGGCCTTATTGTGGTGGAAAATGGGATGAAGATAAGAAGGAGAAGCTCAGACGGGCAATTCTCGGCGCGCTGAGGAAGGCGGACGAGCTGGGCGTCAAAACCATAGCCTTCCCGGCGGTAAGCGCGGGCATCTATGGCTGTCAGCTTGAGGAGGTAGTGAGAACGTTCAAGGAGACGGTTGAGGAGTTCTCACGCGAAGCAAGGAGCGTGGAGAGGGTTTACCTCGTGCTTTACTCGGAGGATGCATACAGGCGAGCGCTAGATGTTCTTTAAGTAGTCAGGGTGGAAAACTTGGAACAACATCTTCGTCTTCTCCTCTTTTTGAGGCTCTTTATGAGGTCCTTTGCATTTGCTTACCCGCTCTTTCTAACGGTCATGTACAACTTCTGGATTTTTGGAAAATTGCCTGGCTTTGCTTGGGTGGGCTACGTAGTTGTTATGGCCGTGTGGGAGCTTCTGATGGGCATTGCTGGTGACCGTTTACCCCTAAAGTCCCTTTTAGTTGCCTATTTTGTTCTAGCGCTTCCCCTGGAGCTTCCAACTGTTCTATTTGATGGTGCTTACTTTGATACAGTGCTCGTTTTTCTGCCCTGGGTCATCTTTTGGTATGGCTCCCTCCTGATTCTGAGCCTTTTCTTGATTAAACAACAACCTGAAAACAATTTAATACATTAGGCCCAACAATCAACGGTGATCCCCATGCGCATCGAGGACGTTTACATCTGGGACATAAACGCTAAGTGGCTCGGCATAACCCCTTACCAGCTCATGGAGAACGCCGGCGCAGGGGTTGCGAGAACCATCGAGGAGCGCTTTGGAAAGGGCCTCAGGATAGCCGTCTTCTCCGGCACAGGAAACAACGGCGGCGATGGCTTCGTCGCTGCCAGACACCTCAGCTTCGAGAACGATGTCACGCTCTTCCTCGTGGGGGATGAGGCGAAGATAAGGAGCGAGGAAGCCAGGCACAACTGGGAGATACTCAAGGGCCTCGACTTCGTGAAAATCAAGGTTCTCAAGGATTCCGCCTACATAAGGTTCCTCGACCTGAGCGGCTACGACGTCATCGTCGATGCCCTTCTCGGGGCCGGCACAAGGGGCGAGCCGCGCGAACCGATACGCTCGGCCGTCGAGAAAATCAACGAGTATGCCGGAAAGGCAAAAATCGTCAGCGTCGACCTGCCGAGCGGCTATCCGAGCGACGTCCGCGTTAAAGCGGACTTCGCGGTGACCTTCCAGTGGGACAAGGAAGAGTACGACGGCTTTGAGAGGGTGATAGTCAAAATCGGCTATCCGAAGGAGCTATACCACCTCGTTGGACCCGGCGATGCAAAGTTCGCGCTCAGGAAGAAGGGCGAGCACAAGGGTCAGAACGGCAGACTGCTCGTTATCGGCGGCAGCGGAGACTACTACGGCGCCCCCTACCTTGCCTCCAAGGCCGCGAGCTATCTCGTTGACCTCGTTTACCTGGCGATGCCCTCCGAACCGGCAATGAGGATAAGCGACCCCGATTTAATCCTCAGGACTATTGGGGGAAGGAACTTCTCGCCTGAGCATGTCCATGAACTCATGGGTATGGCTGAAAAGGCCGACGCCGTCGTCATCGGCCCGGGAATCGGACTCACTGAGGAGACGAAGGAATTCGTGAGGGAATTTGTAAAGCGCTGCGAAAAGCCGATGGTCATAGACGCCGACGGTCTCAAGGCGGTGGCCGAGGATTTGAGCGTTCTCAATGGGAAGACCTTTGTCTTAACCCCCCATGCCGGCGAGTTCGCGGTTCTCTTCGGCGTGAAGCCCGAGGGTTCGCTCGTGGAGAGGGCCGGGGTGGTGAGGGAGAAGGCCGGCGAGGTCGGCGGCGTTGTCCTGCTCAAGGGGGCCTACGACGTCATCAGCGACGGAAAAGCCTGGAAGTACAACAGAACCGGGAACAGGGGCATGACCACCGGTGGTACCGGGGACGTTTTGGCCGGTCTCGTTGGAGCCCTGCTCGCGCTCGGCAACGAACCGCTGAGGGCCGCTTCCGCCGGGGCGTTCCTCAACGGCCTCGCCGGGGACATGGTGAAGGAGGAACTCGGCGAAAACTTCACCGCTTTGGAGGTTGCGAAGAAGGTGCCGCACGCGGTTAGGTGGGTTTTAGAGTTTTGAAGAATTTGGTCCGGTTATGTTTATTGATTTCTTTAGTTTTTTAGTGGTAATGTCCGAAGGATTGTAATGAACGCTCTTTTACTCTTGCTCCTTTTCGTCAATCGGATTCAAAAGCAAGCAGTTAAAATTTTTTTTCTTAGTTTTTAATTTACAACTATAGAGAAAAAGTTTTAAAGGTCGAATGATTATATCCAAGTGAAAACTCTTGGAGTGAACTGCTTGAAGTGGCGTCCTTTGGTGGCAGTCCTTATTGGACTGCCTATGGTTGGAGTGACGGCAGGGAGTGCGATGGCGGCGCCAGTACACAATCAGCCCCGTCCACAAAACCAAGTTGGACTTGGAAGCGTTGTAATGACCCGTCTTGACAGTGCGAGTGGTGCTATCTTGGAGAAGCACCGCCAGTACATCGGGACAGGAGCTGGTTACGCATGGTATTACAAAGTCAAGCACAACGGTAGAGGCTATGTTGATGTCTCTGTATCTAAATGGGTGCCTCTTGGGGGATACATCACAATAACAATAATGCCCGACATGACTACATACTCCTTCAATGGGCACAACTTTAAACTATACTCAATGAAGTCGTTTGGAGTTGGTAATTACAGGTATAAAGTGGTTGTTGCAAATTATGATAGTTGGGTTAGTTTGGGTGGATGGTGGACAATGGATGTAAAATTTGATGCCGGGTATGGAACTCATGGGATTATAACCCTTGGAATGACAGAGTGGCCAATCTTAGACACCATACTGGAAAAATTGGGAATTAAAGGCAAACTTACAAACAAAGGTAAGAAGCTGCTTGAATTCGTTACTAAAGGTAGTACTAATGCGTTAGTTGATACAATCAATTTGCTTTTAAGTGGTTATAATGTAGATGTTGCAATATTCAAGGAGGTGTAAAAATGATTGCGTTCCTTCTTTCTTTTTTATGTGGTGTTTTAGTCTCGGCGACATTGCTAACAGCATTAGTGGGTATATTCCTTATAAAACTTGTAGATTTGAGATACCATGTGTTCTCTACATTCCGCGGAAATATGCTTTTCTTGGTGGGGGAATTATTTGGTGCGGGATTATGGTTGTTCATTTATGGTAATTCTTACTTTGAACAGTGGCATACCATGTGGTGGGTTCCAGTGTTCTTATTCGTTGCATTTTTGGTTAATGCCGTGAGAACATTTTCTAGGAATTACAAAAAATCTTCGGAGGGAGCTTGATGAAAAGTCCCCGTCTATTATTACTCTGGTTCATATCTCTGTTTCTGTGGGGTATCGTTGTTTACTCTTATCAGATTGTGGGATTTTATTGGATGATTGTTGTCCTGAATGGTGAGCTTTCGCGAATATGGTTGGCTGTGTTGGTGGCGGGATTAAGGTTTGTTATTCAATCTGCGCTCCTTTTGGGGATACTTAGACTAATCCTGAAGGCTCTACCTGGCTTGGAAACCTACTTGAAATCAACAGTACCCCTTGCATTAGCCGGCATGACTGGGTCAATATTAAGGTTTTTCTACAATGGTTGGTTGCCTTTTAGGATAATCGTGGAGCAGATAGCTCTAATGTTGGGGTTAATCCTTGCTATGCTACTGCTGGGCAAACGAATTGGCGCCGAGAGAAAATCCTATATATTGTCCAGTTTGTCCTGTACTCTGGTTGGGTTTTTGGTGTTTTTGATCCTTATCCCTATACCCCTTTGACCCTACAAATTAGACGGTGGTGAAAATGAAGCTCTACGGAACTGAAGTTCCCTCTATTTTATTTTTACGCTGGTGGATCGCAGAGCTGGTCTTGGCACTCCTAGGTGGTTACTTCGGGAGCAATGGGTTTCATCCCGTGGCCCTTCTTATCACTGGTTCTTTCTGGCTAATTTTTTCGGCTCTGATGTGGCTCGTATGCTCGGCCTACAGGGATTCAGAGTACTGCATGAGGGAGGGTAAACTGTGGTTCGTCTACTCGGCTGTAGTTCCGGCGTCGAATGTTTTTACATGGATTTTCAAGTTTTACCCATATTCCACCATCGTAATCTCGCTCCTATGGGCGCTGTTGTTGTTCAGAGTTTCCTCTCCATGCAACGTTTTTGTGAATGAATGTCCTAAGCATGACAATGGAATGTAAACCAAAAAAGCAGATGACGACTGCGAGAAGGAAAAGCTTATAAAGGCAAGTTGTTCAGATGGTAATCCAAAAACTTGGGGGAAGTGAACTGAGTGAAGTGGAAACCATTGATGGCAGTCCTCCTGGGACTGCTGATGGTTGGAGTGACAGCCGGGAGTGCAATAGCAATGCCAATCCAGAAGGAACCCATAAAACCCCGACACAACATTGGCCTAGGAAGCGTCCTCATGTCTTGGCTCGTGAGCTATGACAACGCTATAATCTCAAAAAACAGGGAGTATCATGGCAGACTTGGATATGTGTGGCATTACAAAGTGAGACATGGAAAGAGGGGGCGGCTGAGTATATCAGTGTTTAAGTACGTTCCCCTATTTGGCTATAGTACTTATACAATACTACCTGACATGACAATATACAAAGATACATTCGGTGGCAAGAACTTCAAGTTGAAGTCCATTAAGAGCCACAGAGTTCCCGGCACAGGGATTAGATTTAAGACGATAGAAACAAGCTACTCATCATGGCTCAGTGCTGGAGGATGGTGGGAGATAGGCCTGAAGTTTGATGCTGGATACGGCAGGCATGGCATCGTCACCTTTGGAATGAGCAACCTCGACAACTTTATTATAGCGTTCTTGGGTAAACTGGGGGCGGGGAAGTGGGCCGATAAGATCATTGATTTTGTATCCAAGGGCAGTCTATCCTCGTTAGCAGATGCACTGTCAGCGATCATGCTCTTTGCCTCGGGAATAAATATAGACGCAGTGTATTTTACGGAGGTGTGAAAGTTGTCTCTCCTTTATTTTCTTTTTGGGTTTTTACTGGCTTTTAGTCCATTCACAGGGATACTGGCCATACTACTTGGCATATTGTTCGTTAAAATCGATACTAAGTCCAAGCTTGTATATTCACTTGTGGGATTTTTAGCGGGAACTATAGCTGGAATATTCGTGTGGGGAAACTCATGGATTTTTGAGCAACTTAAGTGGGGATATCAAGAACATGGGCTGTGGGGGTTTGTGGGGGGCACGCTGGTTATCCTAGTACTATCCATTATTTTGGCTTGGGCTTTTCGCATGGATCATGGGGGGAACGTAACATGAGACTACACAAGCTTGCTGTTTTGGATTTTATATCAATAGTATTGCTCTATGGAGTAATCGCGTACTCTAATCAAATTCTGGGTTTTTATGCTATGCTCCAAATCATGGGTGCTTCCATTTGGAAAATATGGGTTGCTGTGATTGGAGTGGGAATTAGATTTCTGTTGCAAGTTTCGATAATTGGACTCTTTATATGGGTGACGCTTGGATATAGGATTGGGGCTGGTGAAGTTAAATCTGCATTTGTTCCATTACTCGCGGCTGGAGTTTTCTGTACTATTATGAGATTTATCGGGTATTTTGTTCTGATCAATGTGTATTTCGTTCCGTTAAGAAGTATCCTAGAAAGCATTTCTATGACTGCAGGGTGGTTTTTGTCACTCTATCTACTTGGAAAAGAAATATCGTTGGACCCTTCTACGATAACAAAGAAGTATGCAATAGTATTTGGTATTGGACTACTCGTTTATTTTGTCTTTCCACCGGTTTGATTTTATGTAATGAAATAAATCATTCAAGGTACATGATGTTAACCGGGTATGGAGGCTTCAGGATGAAAGTGAACGAATCGAACTTTATGGGGATCCTATTCGTGGACAATTGGGTTAGGGGATTTGTGGCATCTGTGGGTCTTAGCTTTCTCTTTGGTGCGTTCGCAGTCGCAGGCTCCTTCTGGAGGGTGGTTAAGTTCGTCTTGGTTCTTTTTCCACTTCTCTCGGTGCTAATTTACTTCGCACTTTACCGTTCGGTGATCGGCAAAGGGCTCAGGGAAGAGGGCAAAACTTCTGAGGTTGTGACTAGAGAGGCCGATGCCTACGCCGGCAGGGCGGCTGTTGTGGTGCTCTTTCTGTTCCTCATGGCCTCTATCCTTGGAGCGCGGTTCTTTTCTGAATTCAGCGTATCAATTGCAGTCCTCCTTATCCTTCTGAGCGCAGCAATCTTGGCTTACCTTCACGCAAAGTTCATAACACCCGTCGACATTCCGAGAGAACCGTGGAGAATATCAAAACGCATTTCACGATATGTTCGTGATTTAAAAGGTAAAACTTCTAGATAAAACTTCAGATTCGGGGGAGCATCATGAGGGAGTACATTCACAACAGAAAGTTCGTCCGTAATTTTCTTACACGGTTGGTTGCGGCGGAGGTATTGATGGTGCTCTTTGGAAAGTATGCCCCAGAGGCCGGTGTTAAGTATGGCATCTTATGGTTGCTTGCGATGACCCTATCATTTTATATCTTTACCGTGACGAGTGGCAAACGCTGTCGAGGGTGTATCCTCCAAGAGATGCCGACAGAATAGCCAACAATCTCCTGACGGCGCGCTATATGATAGGGTTCATACCAATAACCGCCGCAATACTGGGAAGATGGTTCGATGGAAACCTCATACTCCTTGGCTCGGCAGGCTTTCTCTTTGCACTGCTGGCGGCAAAGCTCCTCACCGATGCCGATTATCCCCTCAGTAAAGAGGAAAAAGAGAGGATATTCAAGGTGAATCTAGCTAACAGTGCTAACGGTGGTGAAAATGAAGCTCTACGGAACTGAGGTTCCTTCCATCTTATTTTTACGCTGGTGGATTGCCGAGCTGGCCCTGGCACTTCTCGGCGGATACTTCGGAAGCAATGGGTTTTATCCGGAGGCCCTTCTTATCACTGGTTTCTTCTGGTTGGCTTCTTCAACTTTAGAATGGCTCATGTGCTCCGCCTACAGGGATTCGGAGTACTGCTCGCTGGAGAGCAGGGCATGGTTCGTGTTCTCTGCCGTTGTCCCTGCCTCTAACATCTTCGTGTGGGTTTTCGGGTTTTACCCATACTCCACTGCGGTAATCTCGCTCCTCTGGACGCTCCTGCTGTTCAGGGTTGGGCTGGCGTTGGGGGCTGGAAAAACACTCGGCCTTGTGGATTGTGGATAAGTGGATAAGTGGTGCGGGTTAAGCTGAGGACGCATTTGGGTTCTTTCTTACTCAATCCTCTTTCGTCAAATGAAGTCGTTTTGTGGTGGTTGAAGTCCTTTTTTCATGTTTGTTGTAAATTACTATTTGAAGAGAAAAACTTTTAAGGACTTAGATTTTATGTCAATTGAAAACCCTTGGAGGTGAACCTCTTGAAGTGGCGTCCGTTGATGGCAGTCCTCCTTGGACTGCTCCTGCTTGGAGTGACGGCAGGGAGCGCAAGCGCGTCACAGTTTCAAGTGACAACTCGGCCCCAATAACTCCCCAGAACTTCGGAGATAAAGATCAGCTGAGCATATACTTCTCAAAATACGATTCGTATGTCTACGGTGGCAGAATCTGGTTGGCGTTCGTCTGGAGCTGGAGGGGATATACAGAGGCAGGTGATGGCACCAAAGATCCGATAAGGATTGCGATACCCTGGATAATTGAGTATCAGGATGGTACAACTGAGCGCATATTTAAGAGCGATCCTTGGGTTTATGTGAAAGTCAATGAGTTCTACTACAATCCAAAGACAGACGTTGAAATAAAACGCGCGGAGTGGCTGGAGAAGTGGGTGAACTTTAGATTCCCTGATGGTCACGTAGAAAAAGTTAAAATCCACTACAAAGTTATTAGAGTTGATGTGGATGACGACATTGGGTACGGAATAGTCTACGTGGGAGTGCAGCCCAATGATAGGTGGTTGGGTTCAGAGTTCAACATGCCAATGTTTTACCTCCATACTTGGAACCAGTGGGGATTGATTTCCTTGGGCGTGAGTATAGCGGTTAGTGTAGTGATCCATACTCCTCCAGGTATAGGTTGGGGAATACTTTCCGGAACAGTGAGTTGGGGCATCAGCGAACTTTTCCATGACTTCCTTGAAAGTCGTGGATGGGGCATTGGTGCATGGAGAGAACCTAAATATACCAACCCACTGGTAAAGCTCTCTTACAGTGCGTATCCTTACAAGCGCTACTATCCACCGTTTCCACCGTGTAAGAACGGAGTCTGTCCTACCTCATGGGGTGAAGATAATGAAGCTTTACGGAACTGAGGTTCCTTTCATCTTATTTTTACGCTGGTGGATCGCAGAGCTGGTCTTGGCACTCCTAGGTGGTTACTTCGGAAGCAATGGGTTTCATCCCGAGTCCCTTCTTATTACTGGTTTCTTCTGGTTGGCCTTTTCGGCTCTGGCATGGCTCGTATGCTCCGCCTACCGGGATTCTGAGTATTGCTCGCTGGAGGGCAGGATGGGTTTCGTGTTCTCTGCTGTGGTTCCTGCCTCTAACATCTTCGTGTGGGTTTTCGAGTTTTACCCATACTCCACTGCGGTAATCTCGCTCCTCTGGACGCTCCTGCTGTTCAGGGTTGGGCTAGCGTTGGGGGCTGAAAAAACGCTTGGCCTTGTGGACAATAGATAGGACGGGTCACGAATACTAAAAAACAAAACAACGGGTGATGAAAATGGCCTCCGAAAACGCGGTTCGGGTGCTCATGTCGGTTCCAGCCGTTATCCTTGCAGTCGCTGTCCTCGCGGTTAGAGGGTTTTCTCCTGAGACAATGCTCGTTCTGGTCCTTCTCTGGGTTGCGGGTGTCCTCCTCCCCCGCGCCTGGGAGTTCCGGAACGGGAAACTGGAGGGGGCCTTTTTACTCCGGAACGTCCTTCTGTATGCTGCTTTGGTGGTTCTCTGTGGGGCGGAGTACCTGCTCCTTGAGGGGACTGTTTACGGCATCTCGAAGGAGATGGCGATGTTCCTCACGGCCTGGCTTCTCAGTGGGATTTTTGAGTTCCTCTGGCCCGGATTCGCGAGACGGGGAGCCAATCAAGTGTCGTCGTAAACAGAAAACAAGAAGAATGAAAATGAATGAAAACAACTGGAGTGGAGACTTCAGCCCACCCCGCAGTAGCTCCAAACGGAGTAGCCGTACTGGCCGTTGGCCGGGTCGTAGGCGGGGGCCTCAAGGTAGACCCGACCGCTTGAGTCAACCCACTTGTCAATCCAACCGCCGAGGTTGCCAGTGTACTCGTGTATGCACGAGCCTGCGAACTTCGGAACGTAGACCCACCTTCCGGCTTTGCTTGAGCCGAGGTTGATGTAGGTTATCAGTCCCGGCTTGTCCCCGTAGCCGTTTCTCACGAAGATAAGCTCGTCGCTGTCGTAGTAGATGATGTCTGTGCTTCCTCCCGCGAGGTGGTCGTGTATCCAGATGAGGTTCCTGAGCCTGTCCTTGTTGAGCCACTCCTCGTAGTCGCGGTAGAATATTGCCGGCTGTCCCTCATAGGTGAGGATGAAGGCGTAGGCCGGATACTTGTTCCAGATTATGTTGGTATCGTGGTTGGCAACGAAGGTCACGGCTTTGAACGGGTCGCGGCTGACGACCGTGCCTCCGTTCTTGAGGGCGTCCACGAGGGCGGGGATGTTGTTGTTATCGAAGGCCTCGTCCATCTTGTAGTAGAGCGGGAAGTCGAAGACTTTAGCACCGCTGTCGTAGGCCCAGCTCAGGAGTGCATCGACGTTGGTGTCCCAGTACTCTCCAACCGCCCAGCCGCCCCACCGGTTCAGCCAGTCCTTAACGACCCAGGGAGCGTAGCCCTTGACGTAGTCGAAGCGCCAGGCGTCGATGCCGATGCTCCGGAGGTAGGCGGCGTAGCTTTCGTTGCTGGCCCAGAGCCAGTGCTGGTCCCAGCTCTTGTCGTGGCATATGTCGGGATAGCCTCCAAATGTTCCGGAATCGCCCGCGTGAAGCTCGTTCGGGTGGAAGTCGAGGTAGTTGGCCGTGTACTTGCCCGACGCGACCTTCGAGAAATCGGTCCAGGTGTAGCTGTTGGTGAAAGGATTCCACTCCAGGTCGCCGCCGGCGCGGTGGTTGATGACTATGTCCGCTATGACCTTCATGTTGTGAGCGTGGGCGGTGTTTATCATGTTTATGAGTTCCTGCTTTGAGCCGAAGCGGGTCTCGACGGTTCCTTTCTGGTAGTACTCGCCGAGGTCGAAGTAGTCGTAGGGGTCGTAGCCCATCGAATAGCCGCCGCTCATGCCCTTGCTCGCGGGAGGAATCCATATTGCCGAAATCCCGGCGCTCGCCCAGTCGGGTATCTTCTGGGCTATGGTGTCCCACCAGATTCCTCCACCTGGGACGTCCCAGTAGAAGGCCTGCATTATGACGCCGCCGTTCTCAAGGGTTTCCGCCTTCGCAGGAACTGCCGAGACGCTGAGAACTACTAGAAATACGAGAAGTGCAACCAACACCTTTCTGGCCATGGCAGTCACCACCGGATGGTCAGAATATATCACCGATGGTGAAATATTTAAGTTTTGTCTTTAATGTGCATTGGGGAGCGTGATTGTCCACCATGGCGGGCCAGAAACGGGACATCATGTTTCATATGTAGGGATGACCGCCTAGAATCCGACCAGTTTCTTTATCTTTTTTGCCTTCTCGCACAGCTCACAGCTCTGCATGAAAACCAGCATGTTGAGGACGTGGAACAGTTCTATCTCCGTCAGGTCAACTTCCGCCTGCGATATCCTCTTTATTACGGATTGGGAGTTGATCTCAATCTCGTTCAGAACCTCCTTCACGAGTTCTTTCAGCTTTTCTCTGTCTTTTATCTCTATTCCCGCCTTTTCAAGGATTCCCACGAGTCTCTCGGCTTCGACCTGGAGGTAGGCCTGCCTGAATTCCTCGACGCTCTCGTCGGGGTCGGCCTTTATGAGGAACAGTCTGGCGCTTCTTGCGTAAACCCGCTCGTTTCCCCTGACTTCGAGCTCCTCCACGAGTCCGGCGCTCTCTAAAATTTTTACGTGCCTGTATATCGTCGTCCTCTCCTTCCCTATGGCGTCGCTGAGCTCGTTGATGGTCATAGGGTGCTCCCTGAGCAGTTGAAGAATTTTAAAGCGGGTTTCATCAGAGAGCACCCTTACCCTTTCAGGATCGGTTATTATGAGGACTTCCCTCACTCAGTACTCCTCCAGCTTGTCTTGAGGAGTCTCCCCCTCTTCGACGATCTTCTTGCCGGCCGCGACCATGTCTATGCTGTGCACCACGCCGCCGAACTCCTCTATCGTCCTGACTATCTCGTCGTAGTCGAGGTTGTCGCCGACCATCGTTATCTTGACGTTCTCCGTTTCCTTGTCTATCTCCACCAGCGTTATGTTGACGCCGTCAACGCCTTCCAGCTCGCTGAGTCCAAGCGCCAGCTCCGTCACCATCGGCTGGTGCGGCTTAAGCACGTCCAGAACCAGTAACCTTATTCCCTTCGCCATATCCCATCGCTTCTCCTTTCGGCGTCATTTTTTAAGTATTTCCCCCAGCGTTTTCAGGAGTGCCAGGGTCTCCTCGTCGCGGCCCATCCTGGCCATGGCCAGCCACTCGATGGCGTGGATTATGTCCTCGTTGGAGAAGTCCTTGAGGGCCTCTTCGTTGGCCTCGATCTCCTTCGATATCTCCATCTTGTACTCGTGCTCCTTCTTGAGGAGTTCGTCCATAGTGTTCAGGAGTTCATCCTCGTCGAACTCATAGCCAAGGGCTTTGAATATCTCCAGCTTTATCTTGAGCCTTGAGCGGGCGAAGTAGCGGAGCTCCTCGTCTCCGAGGTACATGTTGATATAGAACGCATCGGCCGTTCTTCCGTAGTACTTCTCCACCAGGTTGCCCTTCATCTCGGTCCTCTTGACCTCGACTAAGCCGGCTTCCTTGAGCTTCTCGATGTGGTGGTATATCGTCTGCGGCGTCTTCCCCAGTATCTCGCTCAGCTGGGAGATGGTCATCTCCTTGTTGCGGAGCAGTCCGAGGATCTTTCTCCTCGTGTCCTCAAGCATCAGCTTTATAACTTCCGGGTCCGTTATGACCTTCACTTTTGCCATTTCCACCACCCAATTTAAACGTTCTAATGCTTCTTTTAACGTTATGGCATATAACCCTTTTGCTTTCCCCGGTAGCTTTATATATGTAAAGGTTATGGTTCATTAGGGCTGCAGCTGGACAAAATATCCAGCTCCCCGGATGTACCCATCTGGGGAGGAAGGCTTAAATATGGGCTCCCGAAAAACCTTCGGAGGTGGACAAGATGGAGGCTCCAAGGCTCGATTTCCTGTTTTATCCAAAGAGCGTCGCGGTCATCGGGGCGTCAAACGTCCCTGGGAAGATAGGGAACTCGATAATGCGCTCCATAACGCTCAATTTCGATGGAAAAGTCTACGCCGTCAACGTCAAGGGCGGAGAGGTTGAAGTCAACGGAAAGAAGTTCCAGGTTTACAGGAGCATTAAGGAGATACCCGATGATGTCGACGTCGCCGTCATAGCGGTTCCCGCGAAGTTCGTCCCCGATGTCATAGACGAGTGCGGCGAGAAGGGGGTTAAGAGCGCCGTTGTCATCTCCGCCGGTTTCAAGGAGGCCGGAAGGGCCGAGCTTGAGGAGGAGCTTGTTAAGCGCGCCAGAAAGTGGGGAATAAGGCTCGTTGGTCCGAACTGTCTCGGCGTCACCAACCTCGAAAACGGCTTCGACTGCAACTTCAACCCGCCGGAGAGGCAGGCCAGGCCGCCCTTCGGAAA
Organism: Thermococcus sp. 21S7; assembly: GCF_012027615.1. Classification (NCBI taxonomy): domain Archaea; kingdom Methanobacteriati; phylum Methanobacteriota; class Thermococci; order Thermococcales; family Thermococcaceae; genus Thermococcus; species Thermococcus sp. 21S7. Next base: position 90,728 of record NZ_SNUT01000005.1, on the reverse strand, counting down.
GGTCGCCTTCATGAGCCAGAGCGGTGCCTTTGGAGCGGCTATCCTCGACTGGGCGGCCAGGGAGAGAATAGGGATGAGCAAGTTCATCAGTCTCGGAAACATGGCCGACCTCGATGAGAGCGACTTCATGGCTTACCTCGGCGACGACCCGAAGACCGGGGTCATCACCGGCTACATCGAGGGCGTCAAGGACGGAAGGAAGTTCTTCAATACAGCCAAGGAGGTCACGCTCAAGAAGCCCGTCGTCATACTCAAGAGCGGTAGAACCGAGGCCGGCGCCAAGGCCGCCGCAAGCCACACCGGTTCGCTCGCAGGTTCATTCAAGATATACGAGGCCGCCTTTGAGCAGACCGGCGTTCTGAGCGCCAAGAGCATGCGCCAGCTCTTCAACTACGCGAAGGTTCTCGCAATGCAGAAGCCTGCGAAGGGGAACCGCGTGGCAATAGTCACCAACGGCGGCGGTGCCGGAGTCATGATGAGCGACGGCCTGCTTGAGAAGGGAATGAAGCTCGCCGAGCTGAGCGATGAGACCAACAGGAAGTTCAGGGAGGCCATAAAGAGGGGTGAGCTTCCGGAGCACATGAGCTACAAGAACCCCATCGACATTATCGGCGACGCCCCGTCGAGCCGCTATGAGATAGCGATGCGCTACGCGCTGGAGGATGAGAACGTTGACGTCCTCGTCGTCATAGCCCTCTTCCAGAGCCCGGCCCTCGATGAGGGAATCGTCGAGGCGATGGCCAGGATGCGGGAGTACGGCAAGCCGATAGTTTTCGTGGCCCCCGGTGGAGACTACCCGCACAAGATGGCCAGGAACATCGAGCTCAAGGGCGTTCCCGTCTACGAGACCGTCGAGGACGGCGTCGATGCGGTCTATGCCCTCGTCAAGTACGGCGAGTGGCTGAGGGAGAACGGGAAGCTCTGACGGGCTTTTCAGACTTTTTCCACAATTTTCATAGTTTTTACTCGTTTAAAGTCGTCATCGAAGGTCGCTATTTTATCTATCCCGTAAAATTCGCAGGTCGATATCTCCAGCATGTTGAAGAGCGAGAAGAGTTCAAATATTGGCTCTAAATCGATGTTGGCCAAAGCTGCTGGGTTTCTTTTAATTTCATAGGATTTCATGCCGGTTTTGGCTTTTATATAGAAGAACATGACCTCCGAAGCAACTATTGGATTAATAAATCCCTTAATCTCGCCGGTTTCCACACTTTCGATGAGGGGCTTGGCCTTTGCTATGCCGCCGAGGTGGTATATGAGAACGTTCGAGTCGAAGAAAACGTTCTCTTTACCACTCATCTTCGATCTCCTCAATTATTGCGTCAATCTTTTCCTTTTCCATTCTCACTACCCCGAAGGTTCTATCCGATATCCTCTGGGGCAGTATCTTGAGGGTAACCTCGCTCCCCTCCGGAACCTTGAGCCTCTTCTTCGGCTTCAGGACGCCGTTTTCATAAACGGCCTCAACTATGACCTCCATGCTCTCACCAGTTTAACTTTTTCATAGATTGCTTTGACCTTTTCTTCTCCAAAAACTTTAAATCCTCTTCCTCCCTTTCTCTTCCCATGCCCGGTGATTGCTTTTGGCCTTGGTGAAGCCCCCCTCTTCTGCCCCGGCTTAGCCTTGAGTTTCGTTTCCACTGGAAATGGAGGTGTTTTGAATGGACGATGAGTTTAAGGTCACCCCATGGGACGTCGAGGGAATGGTGGACTACGCGAAGCTGATAGAGGAGTTCGGAACCAGCCCGCTGACGGACGAACTTCTTGAAAAAACTGCAAGGCTCACGAAGAGCGAGCTGCCAATATTCTTCAGGAGGAGGTTCTTCTTCTCCCACAGGGACTACGATAAAGTCCTGGCCGACTACGAGAGCGGGAGGGGCTTCTTCCTCTACACGGGAAGGGGTCCGAGCGGCCCGATGCACATAGGCCACATAATTCCGTTCTACGCGACCAAATGGCTCCAGGAGAAGTTCGGCGTCAACCTCTACGTCCAGATAACCGACGACGAGAAGTTCCTCTTCAAGGAGAAGCTCACCTTCGACGACACGAAGAGATGGGCCTACGACAACATCCTCGACATCATAGCGGTCGGCTTCGACCCGGACAAGACCTTCATCTTCCAGGACAGCGAGTTCACCAAGATTTACGAGATGGCGATACCGATAGCGAAGAAGATAAACTTCTCGATGGCAAAGGCGGTTTTCGGCTTCACCGAGCAGAGCAAGATTGGAATGATCTTCTACCCGGCGATTCAGGCAGCCCCGACATTCTTCGAGAGGAAGCGCTGTTTAATCCCAGCGGCAATTGATCAGGACCCCTACTGGAGGCTCCAGAGGGACTTCGCCGAGAGTCTCGGCTACTACAAGACGGCGGCGATTCACTCCAAGTTCGTGCCCGGTCTGATGGGCCTTGAGGGCAAGATGAGCGCGAGCAAGCCGGAGACGGCCGTCTACCTAACTGACGACCCGGAGGAGGCCGGCAAGAAGATATGGAAGTACGCCCTTACCGGCGGAAGGGCCACCGCGAAGGAGCAGCGCGAGAAGGGCGGCGAACCGGAGAAGTGCGTCGTCTTCAAGTGGTTCGAGATATTCTTCGAGCCGGACGACAAGAAGCTCATGGAGCGCTACCACGCATGCAAGAGCGGCGAGCTGCTCTGCGGCCAGTGCAAGCGCGAGCTGATCGAGCGCGTTCAGGCCTTCCTGAAGGAGCACCAGAAGAAGCGCAAGGAGGCGGAGAAGAAGGTCGAGAAGTTCAAGTACACCGGCGAGCTGGCGATGGAGCAGTGGGATAAGTCCATTCCGGAGCCGCTGAGGGGCTGAGCTGGATTTTTAGTTCGTTCCCTCAAAACTTTTTTATACTTCCAGATGTTAACTTTTACCGGTGGGTTAAAGGTGAGGAATGCACTTCTCGCCGCCCTGCTTGCCCTCGTGATTTTGATGAGCGGCTGCCTCGGTGGCACCTCCCAGACGAGCACGTCATCCCCGAATCCATCAACGACAGAAACTCCAATGAAATTCCGGGATTTCTCTATCCTCTACCCCGAAAACCCGGTCATAGAAAACCTGAGCGTGGATGAAAGCGGCCCGCTCCTGGAGAACTTTTACTCTCCCACCGCGGTCCAATGGGGGAACCTCACCATCGAGTACGACGGAAGCAGGATCAAGGGCCGCTACGACTTCCTTCTCTCAAACGTCTCGGAGAACGTCATCTATCTCGCCCTCACCGGCGTTCCCGACGACCCCGATGTTCTGAGGCTCAACCTGACGATTGAGGGCGTTCCCGTTGACCTCTCCCGCCTCAGCGGGGGCAGGATTCTCTTTGAAGAGGCTCTTGGCCGCCCTATAACGCGGAGCTATCTGACGGTTTATGAGATACGCTTCAACTCATCGAGGAAAAACCTCCGTGGGGAGATAACGTACTCTCTGAAATACCCGGTCTTCCTCGACATGCCCGAACAGTACGCGGGATCGCCCCTCACATGGTGGGAGATGGGGGCCGAGCCGGTGGGCCTCAACATGACCTACTCCCTGCCCGAGGGCTACACCCTCGTGGTGCCCGGCTTTGGGGCTTTCAACGGTTCCGGGACGCTGAACGGTGAAAAGCTCCTTCCACTTCTCTTGGAATCCTTCATAAACGACGGTCCGGTGGTCGTTAAGAACGTCCCCGCGGCGGGCATCAACGTGACGGTTTATATCCCTCGGAAGCAATACGATCCGCTCTACTGGGCGGACTTGGAGCGGATCGTGAAATTATCCGTTGAAACCTACGTCAATACCACCGGGCTCAGGCCCTTTAACGACATACATCTGGCGGTTAACCCCGACTTCACGGGCTCCTTTATGATCGACGGCACCAACTCGGCCGTCATAGGTGAAAGGCGTGGCATCGAGCTCATCGTCCGCAGGAGAACCGGCTCCATACCGCACGAGCTCGCCCACATCTGGTTTGCCGGCTACGCGGATTTCAAGTATTTCAACGAAGGTTTTGCCACCTGCCTGCAGTCCCTCGCCCTGAAGCGTATCGTACCAGCTCGCTTTAATGCCTACCTGGAGCTGAATGAAAAGTCCATCGTCGAATACGGGAGGTCGATCTCGATTCACGATGCCATGTCGGAGAACCTGCTGGACCTGAGGAAGCTCAACGTATCCACTGTGCTGTACACTAAGGGGGCATTCACCCTCCGTTCCCTTCAGTTCGTCCTCGGAGACGAAACGTTCTACAGGGGACTCCACGAGGCCTTGGTACGGTGTCACGGGGCGGAGTGCGGCTTGGCCGACATTGAGGGGATTTTTGAGGACGTTTCGGGGGAGGACCTCGACTGGTTCTTCGGCGAGTGGTTCAACTCAACGCTGCTGCCGGACTACACCGTCGAGAACCTTACCGTGACCAACGAGAGCGGTTCGTACAGGCTTGTCTTTACACTCGTTGACGGGAGCAACTTCACAATGCCCGTTCAGGTTAGGGTTGTCACGGAGAATGCCAGATTCGTCGATGGGACAGTTCGGGTGGAGAACGGCCTTGGGAGCGTTAACATGACCCTGGAGGCGAAGCCGACGATGATAGTGATTGATCCCGGCGAATGGATGGCGAACATAAACCGGAAGTTCGAGGTTGAGGGGATGGAGGTGGATGTGAATTGAAGCGGGCTCTCGTGTTCCTTTTCCTCCTTATTCTCTTTGTCCCTGCCGTTTCGGCCCGTTACTACGTTGTTCTCGATGAAAGGCTCGCAGGGCTGTACCCCTATGCCAGTGAGGTGGCAACTCTCCACAACGGGACGGTGGTTGTTTCCAACTTCTCGGATTTCGGCTTTCTCGGACCGGATGATTACGTTCTTTTTGTCGTGAACTCCTCCCGGTTCGACAGGGATTTTGTGTATTCCATCTATCGCCGGCTCGACCGCAATGGAGATGGCATTTACGACCCGGTAGTTGGATTTTATCCCGTTGAGAGGGAAGGGGATTTTATCTATTGGACAAAAGCTCTTAGGAGTTTTAGGCCCGGGAAAGCGCTCTTCGTGGAGGCAGGACGCATTGAATACGGGGACTACGTGGGGGCCGCTGAAAACGCCTCCCTTGTGTGGGTTGGGGGCCACGGAAGCCCTTCGGGAGTGGATATGGTACTGTGGAGGTTCGACGAGGAGCACATGGGCAATCCTGCTGGAAAGGCGTTTGTCTTTGAGTCATGCGATGTTGGGGAGGTGTGGAAGTCCAATGCCTCCCTCGTCCTTGCCCTTCTCCGGAGGGGCTCGCCGGCCGTTGTAGCATCGGTGGAGATGGGTGGCGTTTCCTATCTCTCCAGCGGGTTCTGGGCCTCAGGTTATCCGTTGGGAAAGCTCGTCCAGATCAGCAACTCATACTTCCGGAAGGTTGGAATACACCCCAAGGCCGTTCTCTTTGGAGACCCGGCACTCCTTCCGGTGAGCTCTCCCGAGTACTCTGTTTCCAAAAAGCCGGCATCGGGTATTTATGCCATGATGTTCCCTCCAGTGAACGGGGATGTTTACATGCCCGGCGGTTCTTTGCCCGTTTCTCTGTTCAGGGCCTACGGGCATATATTTAACCCCCTGGACCTCTGGAAGAGCCTCGTGACGCTTGGGGGAGTGGGCCCCATCATCCCCATATTGGGGGCTGTCTTGCTCTTACGGCAGAAAAAACCCGCCCGGGAGGAAGCCTTCTGGGCGGTTGCGTCTTCAGTGATACTCCTCCTGTTCCTCGGCATTCTCTGGGGATACCCCTCGGTAGGCGCGTCGCTGCTTGTGCTCTTGACGTGGGCCGTGGCTCTGCTCCTCTCACGTCTCAACCTGAAGCGGGGGTTTCTCTTTCTGTTTCTGCCGCCCTCGTTGGTTGTCTCCCTGGCACTCTTGGCTGGCTATGCAACCTTATCATACTGGGCCTTCACGCTCTTTGTGTCTCTCCTGACATCTTTGTTCCTATTGGGCCTCCTTCTGGGCACGTATAGGGCGTTTCAGAGGGTATCCGCAGCCTTCAGGTGAACCCCCACTCCTCCTCGAACTCCCTTCCTTTCTCGATTTCTTCCCCCTTCAACTCGACCCTGAAGGTCTCCTCAGCTCGCACGTCCGGCCTCAGCCTTATGTCCAGAACGCCCCGGATTATGAACTCACCGTGCCCGAGGATGACGGTTCCGCCGCCGAGGGACTCCGCCACCATCTTCGGCGTTATCGTGCCGTAGGAGCCGACCATGATGACCCTCTCCCCTGGGAGCATCCTCTCCCTGAACTCGAAGCTCCGACCCTTGCCGACGATCTTTTCGTACTCGAATCCTTCGGCGCTTATGGCGACCTTAACGGTCCTAGCCTTGGTGAGGGTCGAGTAAACAGTCCCCATGATAAACTTCCCGTCTCCTCTGAAGTTTATTTGGGCGGAATCGCTTTCAGTGGCAACGGTTACAGTGCCACTCCCTCTAACGTCCCCGTCATCGGTGAAGAAGAGCACCACGATGTTTTTGTATAGTTCATCGGTTATCCTAACAGCAGGAGCTTTTACGAAGCCCGTTCCGTCTGAAGAAACGGCCACCTTGAACGGTGAGTCCGTGAAGGGAACCCGTGAGGCCCTCTTTTTCTCCCCTGGGATAAACTTTCTCTCCACGTGATAGCTCCGGTTCTTTCCGCTCCCGACCCAGTAGCCCCTCATCTCAAGCGTTCCGGTCTCGAATTCAAGCTCCTCCGGAAACGTTACCCCCGAGTCGGAGAAGCCCACCAGGCTCGCGAAGTTCTCGGCGCGCCGGTATTCCCTACGCCTTCTGAACAGGGAGTAGGCACCGAGGGACATCATCAGCAGGAAGAAGATGAAGAAGCCCAGTATGAACAGCCTCCCCTCTGGAACGTTGATGAGCATGTATACCAGCGGCAGAGTGAAGAGCACTATGAAGACCACCAGGAAAACGAAGACGAGTGTGCTTCCCCTCTCCTTGAGGACGACGAGCTTCATGGGTTTCACCAGTGAGGATTTGGGTGAAGTGGTTTATTATCCTTCCCGCGAGCGGTTTATAACCGAATCCCGATACTATTCTTGGGTGTCCAAGATGGTTCGCCTTCCATTTCGCGACGGCTTTTATAATCTGAGGCCGAGCAAGATAATCTGCCTCGGCAGAAACTACGCGGAGCATGCAAGGGAACTCGGCAATGAGGTTCCGAAGGAGCCGGTAATTTTCCTTAAACCTCCAAGCTCTCTAGTAGGTCCAAAACAGGCAATAATTCTTCCAAGGGGGAGCGGAGAGGTCCACCACGAGGTCGAGCTGGCGGTGATAATGGGCAAACGCGGGAGGAGGATTCCAAGGGAAAAGGCCATGGACTACGTCCTCGGCTACACGGTTCTGCTGGACATAACGGCGAGAGACCTGCAGAGAGAGGCTATGCGGAAGGGCCTTCCGTGGACCGTTGCCAAGGGCTTCGACACCTTCGCCCCCGTTGGCCCTAGGGTGGTTGACAAACGCGAGCTGGCGGTGGATGACCTGGAGATAGGTCTGAAGGTTAACGGCGAAATAAGGCAGCTCGCAAGGACGAGCGAGATGATATTCAAAATCCCGGAGATAATCGAGTACGTTTCAGGCGTAATGACCCTCGAACCGGGCGATATGATAGCCACGGGAACCCCTGCGGGAGTCGGCCCCCTGCGGCACGGGGACAGGGTTGAGGCGTGGATCGAAGGAATAGGGACGCTGGAGGAAGACGTTCTGGCCGAGGGTTCGATACTCTGCTGAGAAAACTTTTTTAGGTTTTCCCTGTTTGACTATACCTGGTGGTGCCATGCGCTGGATACGTCCTGTCATCATCCTCCTCGCCATCTCGGTTGCGGTGGCCGGCTGCCTGGACAACAACTTCGTTTATGTCAAGGGAAAGAGCGTTCCAGCGGGTGAAGCCAGGGAGTGGCCCTTCAGGGGCCCTGCCAATCTGACCGTAAAGGTGACCTCAAGCGTTCCTGTAGAGGTGAGGGTGGTCTCGGCTGACGGGGGGATTTTGAAGGATTTCGGAACCGTTGGGGAAGTAAACGCGGTCGTTGAGCTCCCTGAGGGCAGGTGGAAGGTCGTGGTGAGGAACCCCGGCAACGAAACCGCGGTCATCAACGTGACCCTGAAGACGTGAGCCTTCGTTTTTCTCTCCACCGCGCCTAAATCGTTTCGGCCTTTTTAGATTTCAACTAATCATCGTTCGGTGAATTAAACGGGCCATTAGCACCCTTCGAGGCCTCTAATGTCGTAATGTGCGTTAGTGTCCATTTGTTCATCTCCTTGATGAATTCTTATTCATGCTGAGACTGAAAACGGCATAAACGCCTGTTTTAACCCGTTTCTGGTTTTAAATTTGCTTTCCTGGCATTTACGGGGCTGAAAAACTTTATATTCTGGAATAAACTAATCTCCCAGGAATGCGCATCCCCACTTGGTGTGGACATGAATGCTCATAGCTGTACAGGAGGTTGGGAGATGGCGGACGCCAACTGGAAGGTTGGAGAAGCGAGCTGGAAGCGTAAGGATTCGGACGATACATACCGCGAAGTGACGCCCGCCGCTATAATACTGGGTGTCATCTGGGGCGCCTTCATGGCGGCCAGCTTCACCTACGCGGGAATGATAATGGGCTTCACCTCCGGCGGTTCGGCGATAGCTGCCATCGTCGGCTGGGGAGTCCTCAGGGGAATCCTCAAGAAGGGAACCGTCGTCGAGAACAACATCGTCCAGACCATAGCCTCTGCAGTCAACATCTCCGTTTCGGGAGTCATCTTCACCATCCCTGCGCTCTACATCATGGGTCTGCACCAGGAGATAAGCACGACCTACTTCTTCCTCGCCACTGCGGCCGGAGCGATACTGGGAATCACCTTCATAATCCCGCTGAGGAAGCAGATGATTGAGATAGACCGCCTCCGCTTCCCGACCGGAACTGCCGTTGCTACCGTCCTCAAGACCCCGGGAAGCGGAATCGAGAAGGCTAGGCTGCTCTTCCTCGGCATGGCTGTCAGCGCTATCGTCTACCTCGTCCAGCAGTTCCCGGTGCTCGGCCTCCCTGAGATAATCCCCGAGTACATCGACCTCGGTGCCATACTCCACCTCCCCGAGTGGGTCAGCCTTGCCATGGCCCTCTCGCTGATGGTCTTCGGAATGGGCCTCATCACCGGAAGGAACGGCCTCATAGTCCTCGCCGGTGGAATACTCTCCTACTACATCATCACGCCCATAGTTAAGGCCCTCGGCTGGCTCCCGAGCGACGTCACCGGCGGAGCGATCAGCGGCTTCGTCTACTCCAACATGACCAGGCCGCTCGGTATCGGAATGCTCCTCGGCGGCTCGATAGCGGGCCTCATACTCTCGATGCCCGTCATCATAGTCGCCCTCAAGAGCATAGCCAACGCGAGCAAGCTCGGAACCGGCAGGAACGAGGAGCTCCCGATAAAGTACCTCTACGCCGGAATAACCCTCGCGTTCCTCCTCCTGCTGATAACCACCTACAAGCTGGGTAACCTCGGCATCGGCAGGAGCCTGCTCACGGCCCTCGTCGGCGTCGCCTGGATATTCGTGGCGGCCCTGCTCGTCGCCATGTCCACCGGAATGACCGACTGGAGCCCAGTTTCCGGTCTCTCCCTCGTGTCGGTCATGATACTCCTCTACCTCACCGGCAAGCAGGTTCCGCTCACCATACTCCTCGGAGCCACCGTCGGTGTCGCCATCTCCGGCGCCGCCGACATGATGCAGGACCTCAAGACCGGCCACCTCGTCGGTGGTATTCCCTCCAGGCAGCAGAAGGTTGAACTCCTCACCGCCTGGATAGGCCCGATAATAGCCCTCACCGTCGTCGGCCTCATCTGGAAGGCCTACGGCATCGGAAACGAGATGGTCCCGGCGCCGCAGGCCATGGCCCTCAAGTCCATGGTCGATGCGATCCTCGGCGGCAACGTCCCGGTGGACAAGTTCATCGCGGGAGGAATCCTCGGCTTCGCCCTCTCCATGAGCGGAATACCGGGACTTGGCGTCCTAGTCGGCCTGTCGATGTACCTGCCAATGCTCTACATCCTGCCCTACGGACTCGGCTGTATCGTCCACGAGATAGCCAAGAGGAAGAAGGGCAACGAGTTCATAACCGAGAAGGTGCTCCCGGTCGCGGCCGGACTGATGGTCGGAGAGGCGGCGATGACGCTCCTCTTCGCGGTCCTGACCGTCATGGGAGTGCTCCACCCGTGAGGTGATGGAAATGAAGAAGCTCGTTGGAAACGTCCTGCTCACGGTAGGCCTCGTTGCCGGCGCGATAACCGCCGCCAGGATACCGCCCATGTGGAGTGGTTTAGCCGCTTCCCTGGCCGTCATGGGGGCGGGCATCTTCCTCAGGCGTCAGGGTGCGAAGGAGGAGCTCCACAGGGCGGCCCAGAGCGGAACCGGCGGCGTTAAGGAGCTTGAGAGGCTCCTCTCCGATGCCATCGGCAGGATTGAGAAGATAATGGACGCCCCGCGCGAGAAAGCCGTTGAGGAGCTCACCGGAATCCTGGAGGAACTCAATGAGTTCGCCGAGAAGGCGCAGCCCCTCAGGATAGAGGGCCTCATGACCTACGGAACCATCATGAGCGTCTTCAGCAGGGGCGAGAGGGCCCTCAACAGGGCCTGGAGCGCCTTCGCGGACGGCTATGAGAACGAGGGAAGGAGATACCTCCGCTACGGCTACGACGACCTCAAGGAGACCCTCAGCGCGGTCAAGGCGCTGAAGGTCTGAGCCCCTTTCTTTTCTTCCCTGGTTATTCTATCACGTAGGTGTGCACCATGAGCCCGCCGTGGCCGATGAGGCGGTGGTGCTTGGTATCGAAGCCGTTCTCCTCTATGGCTTTCTCTATCGCCCTCTTATCCGTCGTTATGAACACACCGCGCTTTTCGAGAACTTTGGCGAGTTCGCTGAAAAAGTCCATGTAGAGCCTCGGAATGGCGCTCTTCCTTCCTATCTTCAACCCGTAGGGCAGGTTGCTGACGGCAAAGTCGACACTATCGACGTACTCGCTCAGCCTGGTGGCGTCGCCGAGTATGAATTCTATCCGCTCCAGAACTCCCGCGGAGAGGGCGTTCATCTCGGCCCCGCGCAGGTGTTTTCTATACTTCTCCAGGCCGATTATCCTTCCACCGTAGCCCCTCAGGGCCAGCTCAATTGGAATCGTACCGCTTCCGCAGAATGGGTCGATGAACGAACCGCCGTCCGGTTTTGCCAGCTCAATCAGTGCGTTGGCTATGCTGGCCTTGAGGTGGGCCGGGTGGTCGTAAACGCGCCAGGGCCTCTTGTGGAGCGAGCTGTCGCCGGTCGTGTCTATCCCGAGGAAGAAAACATCTCCAACCAGCTCCGCCCGGAATATGACCGCCGGATGGTCGAGGTTGACCCGCGGAGTTCCGAAGTGCTCAAGCCTCTCAAATATCGCCTTGCCGACGGTTTTGGATATGTCGATGCTCGTTATCCTGTGTTCGCCCTTCCGAAAGCTCCTCACGGCGAAGCTCTCGCTGGTTTTGACGTATCTCTCCACAGGAAGCCCCGAGACGAATTCCTCCAACCTTTTCAACGCCCTTTCGGGGTCTTCTTCACCTATCCCCTCGAACCTCTCACTGGCTATTTCAACTATTACGCGGTGAAGAAGCCGCGAGCGCTCGTTCAGATATGCTGAAACGCTCAGCTCCCTCTTCCGCCCCTTTTCGTCGGTGTAAAACGCTTTATCGACCTCGGCAAGAACCCTTCCCTCGACGCCGAGCGGCTTCTCCTCCACCCGAAACAGGATTCCAAGGTTTGAGAGCAGGCTCTCAAGTTCGGCCCTTGCAAGGTCCTCGATTCCCTTGGAAGTTGTCAGTAAAAGCCTCATGTGGTCACGTTGTTCGCCCAGTTTAAAAAACCTGCTCCGTCCTTCCGTGCTTTTGAAGTTTTTATATTTAACTCTTCCCGATAGTTTTATATATAATTTGGAGTCAAAATAATCTGCCATGAGACTCCCGATCAGGACCCTCGCCCGGCTAGTGGCGGTTTACCTTGGCGTCCTCCTAGTGATCGTTCTGGTAGCCGGCGCCAGCTCGAACAAACTGGCCTGGGAGTACACCCACGAGGCTGTTCTTAATATCCGCGGGTCCAACCCGGCCTTTTACGCGGAGCTTGAGCGCAACGCCACCCGTGAGGGGATGACGGTTGATGAATACTACTACCAGATACTCAGCAAGGCGGGGGGAATCAGAACCGACAACCTGCTCATCACGGGGATAGACCTCCTCAGGAAGAGCTTTGACTACTACCGCACTAACCCGAAGTATAACTTCGTCTACACAATAGGAATTACCCTCCTTGTCATGTCAGTAGCCACGATCCTAACGGTTTTCCTTGCCCTTTTCCTGGGCTTTAAGCTGGCCAACAGCCGGTTTCTCGGCACGATCGAGGGTCTGGCGCGCTTTTTCACCGGTTTGCCCTCTTGGTGGATAGGGGCGGTTCTGATAGCGGTTTTCGCCGTCGAGCTGGGCGTTTTTCCGGTAGCCGGTCTGAGGAGCACACCGCCAAAGGAGGGCTTTGCGGATTTCCTTGACGTCCTCTGGCACCTAGTCCTTCCCGTTTTCACGCTGGTCTTCGTCTACGTCTGGGAGTTCGTAGTCACGGTGGCCCACGAGGTGAGGAACGAGCTTGGAAAGCCCTACGTTCCAGCAGAGAGGGCCAAGGGTCTGCCCGAGGGGCTGATATACAGGAAGCACGTCCTCAGAAACGTTTCCATCGTCCTGAGTTCTTTTACCGTCCAGAAGTTCGTGGAGATGTTCACTGATTACATAGTCATCGACGTCCTCTTCGGCCTCGGCGGTCTTGGAACGCTCCTCAAGGTCAGCTTCGTCAGAACCATAGTCCCGGCCATAGGAGTGGTGGTGCGATTCGACTACCGCCTCTTCTTCGTCGTAACGCTGTCGATAGCCACAATAACGTTCCTCTTCTCCCTGCTACTTGAGCTGACCAAGGGACTGCTCGATCCGAGGGTGAGCTGAAATGGGACGGAAAGCTGGAGTGGCGATACTCGTAATCTTCGCGCTCTTCGTGGTCTTCTCCAACACCAGTGTGAGCGACGAGGACATGGCCAACTGGGAGAACCTGAACTACTGGAAGGACAATCCGCGAATGGCCTACCCCTCGTGGTTCTCCCTATTCGGCGACAGAACTCCCACGGTCTTCCTGGAACCGTCGCTCGTTGAGGAGAACGGTTCCTCGGTTTACAGGTTTTCCTACGAACATGCCTACCACGACAAACCGAGCGACGTTAGGTTCTACGGCCTCCCCTACGGTGAGGAGGTTGAGATAAGCGTTCTGAGGCCGGACGGGATTAGAGTGCCCCTTTACAGAGGCATCGCGACGTCGAGCAACCTCAGCCTCAACACGAACATGCGCGCTGGCGTCATCTCATCGCTTTCCAACGTTCTTAACCTGAGTGAAGCGGGGTACGTCCTCCTCACGGCTACCCAAATGTTGTTCTCCCGCGACGGGAGTATGGAAACCCTCAACGGAGAGTACGTCTTTGAGGTTCGCTTAGCGGGAAATGCCACACCCTCGGTTGAAATCCTCGGAACCTGCTACGGTCTCCTCGGCACGGACTCCTACGGCAGGGACATGTGGGTGGGCTTCGTCAAGGGAATGAACAACACCCTCTACCTGGCCTTCTTCACCACCGTCATAATAGTGGCCCTGGGGGTTCTAATAGGTCTCATTTCGGGCTACGTTGGCGGTGCCCTAGGGGAGTTCATAACGTTCCTCCTGGAGGTTCTCGTCGCTTTGCCGATGCTCCCAATCCTCGTCGTCCTCGTCTGGCTCTTCTCCACCCAGGGCTACGGCCAGCAGGTCAGGATAAACCCCGTCCTCTTCATGTTCCTCGTTGCCCTCCTCACCCTCGGGAAGTTCGCCAAGACGGTTAGAATGATGGCGATAAGGGAGAAGGTGAACGAGTACGTCAAAGCCGCGGTGAGCATGGGCGCCGGCACGCTCTGGGTCCTGAGGAGGCACATACTCCCGCCGGTCGGGGAGTTCTCCCTCAGGTACTCCACCATACTCCTGGCCAGGATAGTGGCGCTGGTTTCGGTTTTTGGGTTCTTCGGCCTGATTCCGGGCACCAACTGGGGGTCGTTCATGATAGAGGCCATGAACCAGGGGGCGCTCTACGGGGGCTACTGGTGGTGGATAGTGGCTCCAGGCCTCGCCATGGCGGTTCTGAGCGCCGGTCTGGCCTTTGTATCCTCTGGCTCCGGTTAGCTACTCCAGTATCGCAACCACTCCCTTCCACTTTTTTCCGAAGCACTCGCTCGCCAGGACGTGCTTGCCGGTGAGCTTTTCGAGGAGCTTTATTCCCCCGTCGCACTTCTTGAAGCCCGTCGCTATTCCCACCGTGAAGCCCTCTATCTCACGTATTCCGACGCGCTTCCTGTTGTCGAGCCTCTCCCTTAGTTCGTCCCCGTACTTCCAGAGGATTCTTCTCGGGTCGAGGAGGAGGTCCCTCTCAACTCCATCGAGGATTTCCTCGAAGTCCCGGATAAATTCCTCCTCTCCCCGTTCCTCTTTTCCAAAGAGCGTAAAGCGACCCGTCTGCCACTCTCTCAGGAACCATCTTGCCGTCTCCTCGATGTCGACCTCTCCGCCCGCCTTTATCAGCCCCCTCCTCTCGCCTATCCTTCTTAGAATCTCTTCCTCGCTCTCGAATTCATCTATCCCGAACTTCTCGGTGAGGGCTTCCTTTCTGGTCTCCAGAATTCTGCCTATGAGCTTTAACGCGGGCTTGACGGGTTCGTCTATCTTGTCTGCCGGGAAGCCTCCTTTGATAACCAGCTCGTCGAAATCGTCTATCGGAACAACGCCCGGCGAATCCAGGAGCCATATCTTCTTGCTGAGTCTTATAAGCTGCTTCCCCTTCGTGTAGCCCGGGATGGGGGCGGTGCCAACGGCCTTTTTGCCCTTCAGCGTGTTGATTATCGTGCTCTTGCCGACGTTGGGGTAGCCTATGAGTGCGACCTTAACCCTCTCACTCTCGTCCAGCAGGGGTTTTGCGAGCTTTCTTATTTCCCTCCGCAGGATTCCAGTCCCTTTCCGCTCTCTCGCGCTTATGAAGACGACAGGAAGGTCGCTCCTCCTCTTGTACTCCTCGGCCCACTCCTTCGGCACCAAATCCGCCTTGTTCATCACTATGAGGAGCGGTTTGCCCTCCTCCCGAACGAGTCTCTCAAGCTTTCTGTTCCTCGTTCCGATTGGGTCCCTCGCGTCAACTACCTCGACGATGAGGTCGGCCTCCTCAACTACCTCCCTCACTATCCTCCACGCCTTCCTCTGCTTCATCTCTCACCACCGTTATCTCGAAGATTACGGTTCCACCGTTTGTGTACGGCGGGCCGGGGTCGAGGCACTGAACGTACGCTTTTTCTCCCCTGCCAAGGCCTAGTTCGCTTGGCTTAATACCCTTTCGCAGGGCGACTATGTATGGTAGCAGGGATGCAAAGGCGTGGGTGCAAATCGCATCGGTCTCATCGAGTTTGACATTTTTCTTTTCACAAGCCTCGCCCTTTAGGGCGGGGTAGAGTATTCTGTAAATTAGCCGTTAAACGGGAAAGCAATCTTTTTTAAAGCCCAAAAACCGTACCATACTTTGAAATGAAGCGGACAGTAACGGTTAAACTTCAACCATCAAGAGAACAGGAGAAAATCCTCTTCGAGTTAGCCTACGCTACAGCAGTAATCTGGAACAAACTTAACTACGAGAGACTCAAACAATTCAAAGAATTCGGCAAAATCGACTTCTCAACAACTGAAAAAGAGGCCTACCACGAGTTCAAAAACTGGATTGGCGGCTCAACAGTCCAACAATTAGCTCGAAAGAACGCCGAAGCGTGGCGTTCTTTCTTCACCCTCAACAGAAAGAAAAAGAATGGTGAACTTCCCGAGTGGTTCAAGCCAAGACCACCGAAATTCATTAGGGAAAAGAACGGTAGAAAACTCTTCATAATCCTCCTCAGGAACGACCAGTATCGGATTAATGGAAACGTTATCGAATTGAGACGACTCGGTAAGTTCGGAAAACTCAAACTCCAGTTCAAGGGGAAAATACACCTGAAGGGCAAGCAAGGGAGGTTAGAAATCACTTACGACGAAGTAAAGCGAAAATGGTATGCTCACTTGAGTTTCACCGTTGAGGAAAAACTTGAGGGTGAGAATTGGATTAAACTTCCAAGAACTCCAAGGGGAAGCCTTTCGGCAGGAATTGATTTGGGAGTGAACAATCTGATGGCCGTTTACGTGGAGAATGGGGAGAGTTTTCTGGTCAATGGGAGGCCATTGAAGAGCATTGATTTCTACTGGAGGCGGAAAATTGCAGACTATCAGTCAAAACTCAATAAATCTGGTGCTAAGGCAAGTAGGAAACTCAAAAGAATGCACGAAAAGGCCAAACTCCAAGCAAAGCACTACATTAATACTGCCGTAAGGCAGACTGTCAGGAGGCTTTACGATTTAGGCGTCTCAAGAATAGTCGTTGGTTACCCAAAGGGAATCGCCAGAAACTCCGAGAGAGGAGCAAAACAAAATTTCCTCCTCTCCCACGTGTGGCGGTTTAATTACGTTATCAAACGCTTGACTGAGGTTGCGGAAGAGTATGGTATTGTCGTTGAAGTCGTGAATGAGGCTTTCACTTCTCAAACTTGCCCTCTCTGTGGCCAATGCCATTCTAATGGAAGAATCTTTAGGGGTTTATTCAAGTGCCACAGGGAGGGCGTTGTTATGAATGCTGACCTTGTTGGAGCGTTTAATATTTTAAAGAAGGTGGTGAAAACCATAACCCCGAACTTGGGCGGTTTGTATGCCCAAGGGAGGGGTAACCGGGGCAAGACCGTCCCAGAGGGGTTCGAAGAACCCTTTTCCAGGGTTACCCTGATGAGAACCCCTCAAACTTCCCTGCCGTTGGTGAGGGGTTAACTCGCTGGAACCCCCGCCCTTCAGGACGGGGAGGAGGTCAGGCTGGCCCCCTCTATCACGATTCTGTCCCCCGGGCTAAAAACGGGACATTTTCCCCGGATTTCTATTACGGCAATCTCTAACCGCTCCATACTTCTCACCGAAACCTAAATAAAGATTGAAGTTCAAAAAACTATTCGACATAAGAAGCTGGTTATGATAACGATTGATGGTGGTGCTCAACGTGTCCGAGGATATTGAGGCGAAAATCCGCCGTCTTCGAGAGCTGGGGAAGGCGGGCATGGAGAGCGAGCCGGCCCCCGTCTCGAAACCAACCCCTTCAAAAAAACCCGCTAAAAGGCCCCGCACGATAGGCAGCATCCGGGCGAAAGAACGCAGGAAACGCGTGATGATTGGGGCGTCAATAGTGATTATTATCATACTCCTGGCCTCGATTGGTGCGTACATGTACTTTCAGAACAGGGCTGAAAAAGCTCTAATAAACGCCCGTACCAAAAAGCTTGCAGAGGTTAACATGTACTTTAAGCCGGAGTTCTTCAACAATACAAACTGTACGGGAGACGTAAACTCCATCAAGGCTCAGCTTGTCAATCAGATTACCCACGCCAAAAGCGTCGACGAGCTAAACGCGATAGATGTGAAGGGCAGATACGACTTGGCCCTCCAGAAGTACAACGAATGTGTGCAGGAGATTAAACAGAAGGAAATGGAGAAGCAACTGAACATTGCGAAGGAGCAGAGAATAAAGGCAGTCGAGCTGGAGTTCCAGTCCCTGCTCTCAATGCCTCTTCCCGATGAAATAAAGAACAAAGCCGTCAGTTATATGAACGATATTGAAGGCAGGATTAAGGCTGCGGGAAGTGTTGGGGAGGTTAATTCGATAAAGGCCGACCCGTACCTTCTTGAACTCTGGAGAGATTACTATTACTGGCGCATTAATTATCTGACGGAGCAGGGATACAAGGACGTCATACTCGAATACTCAGGATCCAAGAGGATGGTCTCTGCATCTGAGGCCAAGGCGATACTGGGGGGAATAATGGACTATCGCGAGCTAATGAAATACAAGGTGCTTAAGGTTGAGTGGGTGGAGCTTTCCCTCGTTCTTCCAAAGAAGAACATAAACGGCGCTTTCATCCTGCCCGGGGACAGGATTAAGATTTTCATCCAGGGCAAGAACGACACGGCCTTTGATGGTTACTTTGAGCTGGTGCTCCTTCCGACTCAGGGCGGCTCAATCTCCGTCAGTGAATCTCAGAGTCAGTCCAGCTCGTCTTCAACGTCTTCCTCAACCTCGTATTCCGAGAGCCATTCATCCTCCGCATCACCCGGCGGCGCGTCAATTTCCGACAGCTCCTCTGCGAGTGATTCCTACTCCAACGCACAGTCATCGAGCCAGAGTTCATCCGCGAGCTATTCCTACAACGTCAATCTCGCCGAGATCCTGAA
The DNA here is from genome assembly GCF_012027615.1 of Thermococcus sp. 21S7. NCBI lineage: Archaea > Methanobacteriati > Methanobacteriota > Thermococci > Thermococcales > Thermococcaceae > Thermococcus > Thermococcus sp. 21S7. The sequence goes on along the minus strand of NZ_SNUT01000005.1, from coordinate 72,337 downwards.
GGCCATAGCGGCGGGCAAGATACAGGCCAGCGAGGAGGTCAAGAAGCAGCTAACAGCTTACGGCTGGAAGGTCCTCGACCTTGAGAAGGGCACCTCCCTGGAGGCCATAGACCACAACACCCAGCTCCTAGTGATAGTCAAAGTCCCCTCCATATTCGTTCCTGATATCCTGGACAACCAAAAGGCCCTTTACATAACAAGGGTCTCAACATGAGGTGGTAACATGGGGAGGATTTACCCCATTATTTTAATTGTGGTAGTCCTAGCCTGTTCCCTGTTCAGTGTTCCTTCCGTGAGTCCTGCCTCCGGCGGAAGCTTGAACGGCATCGTGATGATTGATGTTAACGTGACCGTTGTTAACACCGCCCCGTTTCCAAAATTCCTAGTCCTGAATCCAAATTATGACTTCAGGGTGTACAGACTTGGCGGCAACGAAACTTCCACGGGTTTCGTTGCTGGCTCCAAAACCCAGCTTAATTATAACCCCGGGATATGGCTGATGCCCTACGAGACGGTGGTCATAAACTTCAACATAACAAAGACAGAATCCTACGGGCTCCCCCAGGTGTCGTGTACGGGGGGAGATGGAACGCACCTTGCCTGTGGGGTCGTGGTTCCTCAGCTTATCAACTCTCCGTCCCAGCTCTCCGCCAAGAGCATGTTCCCAATCATGGATGATCACATCAAGGTGCTCTCCTACGAAGGTGCCGTTAGATTCGTTGTTTCCTCACCGCCGGATAACTCCATCAAGTACTTTGCCCTAACGGTTCCGGTGGTTTTCGTGGATGGGAAGATGTACAACATCAGGCCCAACTACACGATGACGTATGAAGAGTACAAGCGGAGTCTCCATGAATACGTGGGTTCTTCATCTTCGTTACGTGCTGGGAATCGGGGACAGGTGACGCCAGCCGAGAACAACATGTTCCAGCTGAGCGACACTCTCCTCACGGGGGTTAAAACTTCTCAGCCGCAGGTTCATGTTCCCAAGGTCGAGGGCTATGAGGATCTTCCAGTATGGTTTGTGATGACGTCCAGCGGGGTAGAAATTGAATACCGGGTAGAGTGGCGCGGGGGGAGATAGAACTTGGTCGACAGGGGAGAGAAAAAGAAAAAGAAGGAGCTGTCATGGATAGATGAGATACTGAGCGGGGAAGAGGACACCCTTGGAAGCTTTCTAAAAGGGTCCGAGGATGTGGATAAAACACACACTGAGGAGCCCCGCGCTCCGGCCCGGAATAAACCCCGTGGAGGGACTGAAAAAACCTCGGAGGAGCTCCCCCTCTTTAGCGGGGGCGGGGTGGATCTGCAGGAGATATTAAACAAACCAACAACCCCAGAGGAGGTTGTCAAACAGCGCCCTACCGGTGCGGATCTTTTGGGGGACATATTCTCCAAATCCTCTACCGCGGAGTCCGTTGGAGATGTTCCCCCGAGGAGAGAGCGTCCCAAGCAGGTTTCGGCCCTTCAGGATATTCTTGGCTCTGCCTCTCGGCAGGAAGAGGCCGAGTATGCTGGTAAGGCAGAGGTTCTCGACGCTTACGGGTCTGTCAGAATTTTGAGGGTAAAAGGTGAACCCGTTCCTTTGTACGAAATACGCTTTCCAAAGCTGAGCAAGGAGGAGGCGGCCCTTCTTTCCCGCATTCGGGAAAAGGCCATCACTGAACTCCAGCTTGATCCTACCCTGTTTGCCAATCCCGAGGAGCGCAGGCGCGTCTTCATGAACGCGGTCAAGAAGATGATACGTGAGGAGGCTCCAAACTTCTCGGAAGGCAGGATCGAGGTTCTGGCGGACATCATCGTGCAGGGGATGATAGGCTACGGCAAGCTCGATCCGCTCGTCCGCGACGACAACCTTGAGGAGATTATGGTCATCGGGACGAATAGGCCCGTCTACGTCTGGCACAGGCGCTTCAACATGTGCAAGACCAACATAATCTTTCCGGAGGAGAAGGAGATACTGAACATCATCGAGCGCATAGCCAGGGAAGTGGGTAGGAGGATAGACCAGCAGAGTCCGCTCCTGGACGCCCGTTTGCCCGATGGAAGCCGTGTCAACGCGACCATTCCGCCCATCAGCCTCGACGGCCCCACCATAACCATACGTAAGTTCAAGAAGGACCCGCTCACGATAATCGACCTCATCAAGTACGGAACCATGAACACGGAGATAGCGGCCCTCCTCTGGATATTCGTGGACGGTCTGGGGGTTAAACCCGCCAACATCCTGGTCGCCGGCGGAACCGGTTCCGGCAAGACCACCACTCTGAACTCCCTCGCCATGTTCATCCCGCCGAGCGAGCGCGTCATAAGCATAGAGGACACGGCGGAGCTTCAACTGCCCGTGGAGCACTGGGTGAGGCTTGAGACCAGGCCGCCCAACGTCGAGGGCAAGGGTGAAATCACGATGGACGACCTCGTCAAGAACACCCTCCGTATGCGTCCCGACAGAATCATCGTCGGTGAGGTTCGTGGCCCAGAAGCGAGAACGATGTTCACTGCAATGAACACGGGCCATAATGGGGCCCTCTACGACTTCTCGGTTATCCAGCTCTCTGACGGGCGCTTCGTCCTCATAGGCGACCTGCTTGAGGAGCTCTTCAAGAAGTACTCCGAGAGAATCGAGACGTACAGGGATTTGGAGTACGTAGTCCTCGACGAAGGGGACAGGTTTGAGGTCGTGAGCGTAGGCCCTGACCTCAAGGCAGGGAAGCACGTCGTTTCAAGGGTCTGGAGGAGGAAGGTGAGGCCGGGCGAGAAGCTCATCCGCGTGAGGACGAGGACGGGCAACGAGGTGATACTCACGAAGACCCACCCGTTCTTCGTCTTCTCCGACGGGGACGTGGTTAGGAAAGAGGCCGAGAAGCTCAAGCCCGGCGACAGGGTGGCGGTAATGAGAAAACCGCCCAGGCCGCCGCAGAGGAAGGCCATCGTAGACCCCAAAGTTTACGCTGGAATAAGCGACTACTACCTCGTTCCCAACGGAAACGGCCTCGTGAAGGTCCCGAACGACGGCATTCCGCCGGAGATGGCCCAATATTTCCTCTCCCTCAACTCTAAGCCCGTCAGGATTGTCCGCGAGGTGAACGAAAGCCTCTCCTACGCCGTTGGAGTTCTCCTTGGAGACGGTTACATCTCCTCGGACGGCTACTACCTCTCCGCCACCTTCGACGATGAATCCTACATGAACGCCTTTACTTCAGCAATGGCGGAGTTCCTCCCTGAGAGCGAGCCGCAGGTCAAGCGCGAATCTGCCTACACAGTGGTAACCTACGGCTCAAAGCCCTTCGCTGAGTTCCTCCACAGGGCCTTTGGAATACCCAAGGGACGCAAGGAGCGCATTGACGTTCCCGATTTAGTTCTGTCAAACGATGATCTGCTGAGGCACTTCATAGCGGGCCTCTTCGATGCAGATGCCTACATAGACGAGAACGGTCCGGCGGTTGTTCTAACAACCAGGAGCGAGAACCTCGCGAGAAAGGTCTGGTACGCCCTCCAGAGGCTTGGGATAATAAGCACGGTCTCCCGCGTGAAGAACAGGGGTTGCAAGGAGGGTATAATCTTCAGGGTCACCGTGAGGGGAGTTGATGACCTTATTAGATTCCACCGCTCCATACCGCTCAGACACTCAAAGAAAAAGGAGAAGCTTGAGGAGCTGATACGCAAATACAAACCTCACCGCGGAAAGAGAACCGACCGCGTGCCGATTTCACCCGCGATGCTCGAACCGCTCAGGAGACGGCTTAACCTCACGGTTTCCGAGCTTTCAAAGCTCGCCTCAAGCTACGCAGGTGAGAAGGTCTCGGAGAGCCTCATAAGGCACGTTGAGAAGGGCAGGATGAAGGAAATCAGGCGCTCCGCGCTTGGAGGAATAGCGCTCGCCCTCCAGCGGGTCGCGAACGACCTAAACGATGGTGATGCTTGGGTTCAGGCTAAGAGGCTTGAGCTCATAGCCGATGGAGACGTCTACTGGGACGAGGTTGTGAGCGTTGAGGAAGTCGAGCCGGGGGAGCTTGGCATAGAGTACCTCTACGACCTTACGGTGGAGGAGGACCACAACTACGTGGCCAATGGAATCCTAGTGTCGAACTGCATGGGCACCATCCATTCAAACAGTGCCCGCGAGACGATAGTCAGGCTTGAGAGTCCGCCGATGAGCGTTCCGAGGATAATGATACCCGCGCTGGACATCATTATAATGCAGGTCAGGTTCCACAGCAGGAAGAAGGGAACCATAAGACGCATCACCGAGATCGCGGAGGTTTCGGGTATCGAAGCCGAGAGCGTTCAGCTCAACAAGCTCTACAAATACGACCCCGCCAAGGATGAGCTGATTCCAACTGGCGTTCCCAGCAGGACGCTGAACACCTTGGCCCACCACACTGGCATGAGCGTATCCGAACTCGAACTGGAGAAGGAGAAGAGGAAGATAATCCTTGACTGGATGATAGAGAAGGGAATCAGGAGCATCGAAAAGGTTGGGTACTATATCAGACAGTTCTACATTGACGAGGAGAGTCTGCTGAAACGGATAGAGACCGAGGGGAGCACGGAGGTAAGTAAGCAGGTTAGGATGATCCTTTGAGGTGGTACGATGGTGGACGTAGTCGGCAGCATCATTCATTTTCTGGAGAGGCTCGGTGGGAAAACTGTTGAGGTTGTGGAGAGACCTGCCAAGAAAATCCCCAGCGGAAAGAGCGTTCAAGAAAGGCTCAAGGCCCTTAAGGAGATTCAAATGGAAATTGAGCGGGAGAAGGAAGAGAAGCACGAACAGGAGCTGGAGGAGATAATAGAATGGAGAAAGCGGGAGATTCAGGCTTCATTCTCGGATAGAATTGCGGAGGTCATACTCCACTACTTTAAAGGGCCTGTGCTGGCCATTACGAACTCTCTGAAGGGGCTGGATAAGGATCTGTACCGAGCGAACATGATGATTTCGAAGGAGAAGTACGTGGCGACGATGCTCATTGTGTCGATATTTTCGGCCATTTTTCTGATGTTGTTCTCGTATCTGATATATCTTCCTTCCGATATAGTAATCCTGACCGGGTTACTTGGATTCATGGGTGGGTTCCTGTACATGCGGTATTACCCTAAGATGGTCTGGAAGCGCAGGGTTACTGAGGTTGAGAGGGCGCTCCCCTACGCACTCAGACACATGGCGTCCTTGATAAGCGCCGGTGTCGGCATAGCTGAGGCCATGCTATCAGTCTCTAGGGCGGACTACGGGCCGATTTCGGAGGAATTTGAACTCATTCTCAGGGACATGAGAACGGGCTCGTCCTTTGAAGATGCCCTCACCAAGTTCGAGCAGAAGATGGCCTCGGAGAGCGTTAGCAGGGTCGTTAAACAGATACTGCGTGCCGTCAAATTCGGTGGTAACCTCTCGGAAATCCTCTATAAGATGGCGGAGGATTTTTCCTTCGAGTACAGAATGAAGCTCGTGGAGTATGTTCAGAAGGTCAACGGAATCTCTTTCATATACATGTTCCTCACGATAGTCATGCCCACCATGTTCGTCGTGGGAATCCTCGCCGGATCCATAATGAACCAGAGGCTGGTGATGCAGCCCGAGGCTCTGGCTGTGATACTTCTGTTCGCGTTTCCGGGGGTATCGTTCATAATCATAAACATGATAAAGAAGGGAGAGCCCAGGTGATAATAAATGGCGGGAATATCATCCGGGATGGTTAATCTCGTTCAAAGACTCCTCCCAGCAAGATGGATGAAACGATACGAGCTCTTCATTTACGCTTCCGGCATCAACTTCCTCGCGGCAGAGTATCTGGTCGTATCCTTCTTGATGGGCCTCATATCTGCCCTCCTCGTCGAGTTTGTGAGTCAGGCCCTCTACGCTCTGGTCGTCTTCCTCGCCGTATTCCTCGGAATGGCCCTTGGCTACCCCTACTGGAGGGTCAGCAAGCGCATCGATGAGATGGAAAAAATGCTTCCCGATGCCTTCTTTTACCTTGCCAGCTCCCTCCGTGCGGGTATATCTTTCTCCGAGGCTCTGGAGGAACTCACCACCGCGAAGTTTGGGGCGCTGACCGACGAGTTCAAGAAGACAGTCGCCGAAATAAAGAAGGGCAGGCCAACGGTGGATGCGCTCAAGGCCTTTGCGATAAGAAACAAGAGATCCTCTGTCATCTATCGCTCGATGATGATCATCATCGAGGCCCTTGAGAGGGGCGCCCCGATGAGCGACGTTCTGGTCTACGTTGGAAACGACGTCAGGGAGATACTCAGAATCAAACAGGAAAGGAAGGCCTCCACTGGAATGCAGATGATGTTCTTCATTATAACCAGCGGCTTCATCGGCCCACTGATCCTTGGGGTGGTGTGTCAGGTGATGGAGAGCGTTGGCTCCGGCTTTATAGTCCTCCCCGTGGACACGATACGGCTTATACTCCTTGCCTTTGTTTCCATCCAGGCCCTTATCTCGGGTCTCGGAATAGGAGTTATAAGAGAAGGAAAATACTCCGCAGGCCTCAAGTACAGCCTGCTCCTTGTCGTGATGGGCGTTGGGATATTCCAGACGGTCTCAACCCTGAACATCCAGGGCGGATTCGGCCTCTGATTTTTCCTTTTGAATCTCCACTATCTCTACCTCGAAGACCAGGGTCTTTCCGGCCAGCGGGTGGTTGAAGTCGAGGGTAACTTTCTCCTCGCCGACTTTGGCTATCTTGGCGATTCCCGAGTCGGTCATGATGTACATACCTTCAATGGGCTCTATGCCGACGTTTGAGAACTCCGTCTTTGCCACGTCGATGACGAGCTCCGGGTTGGGCATGCCGTAGGCCTTTTCCGGCGGTATCGTGACCGTCTTCTTCTCTCCAAGCTCCATGCCAATCAGAGCCTCGTCGAGGCCCGGGATAATCTCACCAACACCAACGTTGACGCCAAGGGGGCCGTACTCCCTCTCTTCCACGTATATCCCGTTCTCCTTGGCAATGTCCTCGTAACTTGTATCGAAAACTTCGCCGTTCTCGAATCTTCCAACGTAGTGAAATGCCACAAAATCTCCAGCTTCAATCTTCATTTCCGTCAACTCCAAAATTGCTTCAGGGGGAGTTGGCCCGCCGGTTTATAAAGGTTTGTACAAAGGGAAGGGATGCTCATTCCTCGGGGAGTATGTAGTAAACGTAGTGCGGCCTGTTGGTCACCTCGTCTATGAACACGACCGTTCCGGTTTTCGGCGGTTTGAGGTAGTGAACTTCCCCCTTCCTGGTCGTTATCGCCGCAAAGGCATCGCCGGTCCGCACCCTGTTTCCAACGTTGGCTATCAGAGTTTTCGTGTATCCCTCGACGGGGAGAACGAGCAGTTCGTCGTCCTTCCTCAGGTATATCCTCGTCCGTCCATCCGGGAGGACGAGAACCGCATCCGCAAGCATTTTGCCCTCCATCCGGTCGACGTAGAGGTAAAAGCGGTCGTAGACTTCCTTCGCCAGGAATTTGGCCTCTTCAATGTCGATGAAGTCCGGTACGGTCTCGCCTTTCCTCAACCAAACCTCAACGTTCCCGCCCATGACCAGGCAGTCTTTTGTGACCTTTCTTCCCTCAAGGCACTCCCCGGGGGGAGCCTCAACGTAAAGCTTCGGAACCCTCTCCACTTCCATCACCCACCTTTACCTTGGGGTAAAAGTTTTTAAACCTGCCCTCTCTAAAACCACTGATAAAGATGTCCACCAGGGTAAAATTATTGGCCCTCTCTGGACTGCTGTTTTCACTGATGGCGCTGATGATTAACTACAGCGCGGCCACCTCGGAGAGTTCAAGGGCCAGTCAGGCCCAGTGGGCGGGCGTTCTCTTGATGATTCTCGCGATAGTCGGTCTGTTCGTTATCGTCGGTATATTTCTGGGATGGAGAGACCCGTTTCGGAGACTTGATTCGGACGGTCTCACCCTTTTCGTCCGATCTCTTATGCTGGCCGTGGGGCTGTCCGGCTTCACCCTCGTGTGGTATCTGATTCGGGAGAATGCCGCTGTAAAAATCCCCTCCAACAACAGCACCGCCTTAAACGCCTCCGTGAACGGCTCCGCGCCCGTTCCGTCCCCCTCCTATCACAACGGCACCCCGCTGAGTCCGACCAGGCAGCCCCTGCCCTCGCAGTACCTTCTCTATGCCCTTCTCCTGGTTGCCATAGCTGTTTTTGGGTACCTCGCCGCGATTCAGTACCGGACGTATCTGCGGAAGAAGGAACGCAGGGAAATGAGGCTCCGGGCCGAGCTCTTTGACAGGAAACTCGACGAACTCGGCCTTGAGATGTTCGAGAACCCGAGGGAGGCCATCGTGGGTATATACAAGAACGCCGTCCTCTGGCTTGAGTACCTCGGGATGCCGTACCAGGAGAGCTGGACGCACTGGGAGCATGCGGGGCACGTTAAATACATGCACGATGCCTTCGTCGAGCTGACGCGGCTCTTCGAAAAGGCCAAATACGCCCCCGAGAAAATAACGTGGGACGACGCCAGGAGGGCCCTTGAGGTTTACCGCGAGATGAGGAGGGGTGTGAATGAGGCTTAATTACGCCCTTGCGATAGCCGCGGTTCCGCTGCTCATCGCCGTAATCGCCGGCTCGTACATGATCAGGTGGCTCGCGGTTCTGGCGCTGGGCGGCCTTCTGGCCTTTTTCCTCTTCGGATTCGAGATACGCGTGCCCCTTCCCGGAAGGGAGAAGCCGGAACGGGTCGAGCGGAAAACCGACGTTGAGAGGGTTGCAACGCTCATAGAGCGCGCCAAGGGTGGGAAGGTCGCCCGCTCCCTCCTTGAGGAGAAGATAGCGGAGATATACGCCACCCTCTCCGAGGATTACACTCGAACGTTTCACGCGCTCATTTCCGAGCCCAACGAGGCCCTCAGGGCCCTCCGTTCGGAGGGGGACTTTCTCGATAACCTTGAGAGGGCATTAAAAATCGTGGAGGAGGATCTGAATGAAGATAGAGGAGGTAAGCTCCAAGGGTAACGCCGTTCTTGGGGAGGTCAAGAAGGCGATAGTCGGAAAGGACGAGGTGCTGAGGCTCATACTGACAACGATTTTGGCGGACGGCCACGTGCTCCTGGAAGACCTGCCTGGACTGGCCAAGACGCTCATGGCGAAGAGCTTCGCCACGGCCATGGGTGTGAGGTTTAAGCGCGTTCAGTTCACGCCGGACCTTCTCCCCAGCGACATACTCGGCGTCAGCATCTTCAATCAGAAAACGCTTGAGTTTGAGTTCAAAAAGGGCCCCGTCTTCACGAACATCCTCCTTGCGGACGAGATAAACCGCGCCCCACCCAAGACCCAGAGCGCTCTCCTGGAGGCCATGCAGGAGAGGCAGGTCACCATCGAGGGCAACACGTACGAACTTGAGAAGCCGTTCATAGTCTTTGCCACCCAGAACCCGATAGAGCAGGAGGGCACCTACCCCCTTCCCGAGGCCCAGCTGGACAGGTTCCTCGTCAGGCTTCGCGTCGGTTACCCGAGCAGGGGCGAGGAGATAGAGATACTCCGCAGGAGGATGGCCCGGAAGAGGGAGGAGGTTGACATAACGCCAATTCTGACCCCTGACGAGGTTGTTGAGATGCAAAAGGCTGTGGAGGACGTCTACGTCAGCGACGCGATCCTGGAGTACATAACCGATATAGTCCTGGCGACGAGGGAGGACCGGAAGGAGATAGAGGTTGGGGCCTCGCCCAGGGGAAGCCTCGCCCTTCTCAAGCTCTCCAGAGCCTATGCCGCCCTGGAAGGCAGGGACTACGTCATCCCTGACGACGTTAAAGCGGTCGCCGTTCCGGCGCTGAGCCACAGGCTCATCCTCAAGAGGGAACTCTGGTACACGAAGGTCAGCCAGGAGAGTATAATGGCGAAACTCCTTGAACGCGTCCCGGTTCCCAAGTTTGAGTGAGGTGAAAAGGTGCAGGCCCAACCCCCGCTCTACGGTCACTCCGTTCCGGTTGGGGAGAAGGAAGAACCTGCGGGAAAAATGCACCCGACGGAGAGGGCAGAGGAGATACTCCTGGCCCTCTGGCTGATCATCATGATGGCCTTCCTCCTCCTGCGGTGGGAACTCGTGTACCTGACGCTTCCGATAATATGGCTCCTCTTCGTGGCGGTGTTCTTCTTCAAACCGTCACTGAACGTTGAGATAGAGCGTGTACTCCCCCACAACCGCTTCCTTGAGGGGACCGAGCTGGAGATAGTCCTTAGAATCAAATCACACGAAAGGATACCCACCCTGAAGGTCACGGAGGACCTCCCGCCCGGTCTGGAGCTCGTGGAAGGACAGAAAGAGCACGTTCTGTCGCTTAAGCCCGGCGAGGAAAGGGAGATAAGGTACAGGGTTCGTGTTAAGAGGGGAATCCACGAGTTCAACTGGGTGAGGCTGAGCTACCGCGACCCCTTCGGCTTCTTCAAGGTTGACAAGGCGGTGGAGGTTTACAGCGAGATAGTGGGCGTTCCGATAATCACCGACGTTCCCACGCCGTACTCCACCAAGGGAACGAAGATAACCGTCGGCCCGCTCCCGTCGCCGAGGGTGGGGGAGGGGGTTGAGTTCCACGCCGTCAGGGAGTACCAGCCGGGCGACCCGCTCAAGATAATCAACTGGAAGGCCACCGCCAGAACCGGCAGGATAATGGCCAACGAGTACGAGAGCGAGCGCAAGGTCGACGTCGTTTTCATAGTGGACGCCTCCTACACCGGGAGTCTCGTCTTCGACCATCTCGTCCGCGCCGCGGCTTCCCTCATGCTCAACGCTCTCAACAACGGCACGAGCTTTGGACTCCTGCTGTCCGAGGAGGTTCCGCTCTGGATTCGCGTTGACTACGGTAAGAGGCACTTCTTCAAATGCATCGACTTTCTGAGCACCGCCAGACCGGACAAAAACAACATGATAGCCTACCAGGTCGAGCACCTCATAAAGGCGCGCTTCCCGGCCAGAGCCCAGCTGCTGTACTTCTCCCCCCTCCTGACCGAGGAGAGCAGGGACGCCCTCAGGATAATGGCTCAGTACGGATACAACGTCGTCGTCATAAGCCCCAACCCGTACACGGCGGTTGAGCCCAAGAGCAGAGAGGAGGAGCTTGCGCTGAAGCTGCTGACGCTCCAGAGGCGCGCGATGCTCATGAGGATGTCCGCCTACGGCATCATCGTTGACTGGGACGTCAGAAAACCCCTGAAGGCCGCGATAGCGGAGGTGATGGGTCTATGAAGGTAAAGAGAAGGCTCTACTCCCTCGTACCGCTGGTTCCACTCTTCATCCTCCTCGGAACCGTCGATTCCAGAACCCTCCTCCTAATCCCGCTGGCCCTCATGGCGATCCAGTGGTATTTCATCGGCACGCTCTTTCTCCTGGCGACGGCGGCTTTCCTCATCTACACGAGGACGGGGGGGCTCTACGGCCTCGTGGTGATGGCGCTTGCCCTCCTTGCCCTTGAGATGGGCTACCTCGACAGGGAGCGTGCCCCGAGGGAGCACTACCTCATCCTCCTCGCGGCGGTTGCGATGTCCTTCCCGACCTACCTGCTGATGTCGACGCTCTCCCCCGCGCTTCCGAGGCTGGAGGTGACCGCACTGGCCGCGCTGCTTCTGGTTGTGCTCTACCTCTTCGCCAGGCTCGCGACCTCTTAAACGCTCCAGCTTCCTGTTTTTTTCAGAACTTCCCTTGCGCGCCCAAGGCCGAGACTCACGCACTCCCCGAGGGGCATCCCCTTCGCGAACCCTGCCAGGAATCCCCCGGCAAAGGCGTCCCCCGCACCGGTGGGGTCGACTATCTCGTGGGGAGATATCGGAAGCGCCGGGAACTCCCTGAAATCACCGTCGTAGACGAGAACGCCCCTCTCGCCGCGCGTTATCACCACCAGCTTCGCCCCCCATTCGTACAGTACTTCCGCGGCCCCTTTAACGTCCCGGGCCCCGGTTATCGTTAGGGCCTCCCTCTCGTTTGGAAAGAGAACCTCAACCCGCGATACTATCTCCCTCATCAGCCCGGTTCTCCTGGCGTAGTCCTCGATGTAGGTCGGGTTGAAGTCCAGGCTTACCCTTTTGCCCTCCAGCCTTTTCAGGGCCTTGAGCTGCTCCTCGGGTGGAATTGGGGCTATGTGGAAGATTTCAGCGTTCAGGTACTCCTCCGGAATCGGGGTCTCCCCCATGTTGCGGGCAACTCCCATGTCAACCGGAGCGTCAACACTTCCATCCTCATGGTAAATCATGTATATGTGAATCGTCCTGCCGGGCAGGATTTGAACGCCCTTAACGTCCAGGACGGAGGCGAGCTTTTCGAGCCATTCCCCGGGAAAGTCCTCTCCAACTTTGGTTACCAGGCCAACCCTCGCGCCGGCCAGGGCCGCCGAAGTGGCCACGGCCGCGGCCGCACCGCCGGGGTAGAGTATCTCATCCCTCCCCGGAAACCGGATGTGGTCTATCGAGACGTGGCCCAGTACAGCCAGGTCGAGTTCCATGGTCATCACCGGCACTAGTTCTTTCACGGACATACGCTTCCCCCTTTAAGCCGTTTCCGGTTGAAGTAATAGATTTCTACCCCTCCGTTTAGATGGCCATCGAAAAGATTAAAAGAACTGCCCTCGAAAATTCTTCAAAGTGATACGGGGTGGTTTCCATGGAAAGCGTCTTCCAAAACGAGACCGTCAGGGAGATACTCATGAGGTACAGGCGCATCTGGGCAATAGGCCATGCCCAGAGCGTTCTCGGCTGGGACATGGAGGTCAACATGCCAAGGGAGGGCATCCTTGAGCGCTCGGTCGCCCAGGGTGAGCTTTCCGTTCTCAGCCAGGAGTTCCTCCTCAAGCCGGAGTTCATCGAGCTCGTCGAAAAGGCCAAGGGGCTTGAGCTCAACGAGTACGAGCGCGGTGTCGTTCGCGTTCTGGACAGGAACATACGGATAAGCCGCTCATTCCCGCCCGAGTTTCTCAGGGAGATGAGCGAGGTCACCAGCCAGGCAACGAAGGCCTGGGAGGAGGCCAAGAAGAGCGACGACTACTCCAAGTTCGAACCCTGGCTCGACAGAATCATAGACCTCGCAAAGCGCGCCGCCGACTACCTCGGCTACGAGAACGAGCCGTACGACGCTTTACTTGACCTATTCGAGGAGGGAACCACGACAAAGGACGTCACAAGGATGTTCGACAAGCTTGAGAAGGAGCTCAAGCCGCTCCTCGAAAAGATAATGGAAGAAGGAAAGGTTCCCCAGAGCCACCCGCTTGAGAAGGAGACCTACGAGCAGGCCCGGATGGAGAAGGTGAACCGCTGGATACTCGAAAAGTTCGGCTTCCCGCTCGGCGTTCGCTCAAGGCTCGACGTTTCGGCTCATCCCTTCACAACCGAGTTCGGCATAAGGGACGTCAGGATAACCACGCGCTACGAGGGCTACGACTTCAGGATGACCGTCCTCAGCACCGTCCACGAGTTCGGTCACGCCCTTTACGAACTCCAGCAGGACGAGCGCTTCACCTTCACCCCCATAGCCGGCGGCGTTTCCCTCGGAATCCACGAGAGCCAGAGCCGCTTCTGGGAGAACATAGTCGGCCGCTCAAGGGAGTTCGCCGGGCTAATCTACCCGACCCTTCGTGAGAACCTGCCCTTCATGTCCAAGTACACGCCGGAGGACGTCTACCTCTACTTCAACATGGTGCGCCCGGACTTCATACGAACCGAGGCCGACGTCGTCACCTACAACTTCCACATACTCCTCCGCTTCAAGCTGGAGAGGATGATGCTCAACGAGGGTGTTAAAGCCAGAGACCTCCCAGAGCTCTGGAACGACGAGATGGAGAACCTCCTCGGCATAAGGCCGAAGACCTACCGCGAGGGAATACTCCAGGACATCCACTGGGCGCACGGAACGATAGGCTACTTCCCGACCTACAGCATAGGAACGCTCCTCTCGGCCCAGCTCTACTACCATATGAAGAAGGACATCCCGGACTTCGAGGAGAAGGTTGCAAGGGCCGAGTTCGAGCCAATCAAGGCCTGGCTGAGGGAGAAGATACACCTCTGGGGAAGCATCTACCCGCCGAAGGAGCTCCTCAGGAAGGCCATCGGCGAGGAGCTGAACCCGGACTACTTCATCAGGTGGGTGAAGGAGAGGTATCTGTGATTTTTACATTTTTTGAAATTTTTAGAGGAGATGGTGATGTACGAGGGTCTGATTGAGATTACCGTCAATTGGGCGCGGGCATATCTCCGTCGTTATCCCGACAAAGAAGACCGGGTTATTAAAAGCTCTTTGAACTGGGTTAGGGGATATTACAAAGCATTGACTGGTGAAGATATTCCTCCAGAACTGCTGGAAACAATAGAAAAGAGGCTTCGTGAAGAATTTGGCTGATTTTTTGGGGGCCATAGAACGGAACCGTGTTAAATGATCGCCAGTATATCCTCTTCGTTAGCTGGTAGCTTTCAAGAAGCTCCAGCCGTTGGCGAGGAGTTCAAGGATAAAGTACACTGGATCCTCGTTCCCTTTATTACAGGCATCTCAATTCTGTCGTCAATCATCATGTCCCCATCTTCAAGACTGACCTTAACATGACATGCTTTTCCGCAACTCCCTTAAACCCCAACTTCCATTCTTCCGTGGGTGAGGGGGTTTGAAGGATAACGCATGGGTCCTCGAAAAAATCCGTGGAATCCTGAGTGAGGAGGAGTACAGGGCTGTCTTGAGGGCTCTTGAATATATTGAAAAGGAGTTTGAGGAGTGGGGGTCCAACTTGGTCGGCCATTCCTTTAGTCCCTAACTCTTTCTTCTGGCCGCAAAGCCAATGAGCGCCCCAATCAAAAGCCCTATCCCAAAAATCGCCGGCAGCCTCCATGAAACCCCTGATTGGGCGCTTGGCTCATTATTCACTGGTCCGGGCCTGTTGCTTTCCCACTTTCCACCGTATAGGCTCAGGGCTATCAGCGCGTAGGCATCGCCGTCGAAGGTCATGGATTCCCCGGGGCTCGCGAGTTCGAGAAATTCTATGGCCTCTTTGGTGCCATCGCCCCTGTCTGCCATGTGGAGCCATATAAGTGCCATTGCCGTCGAATAAACATCGTGGTTCCAGGAGCCGTCCATTTTGGGGGCATAAATCACCGCATAGTTCTCTCCGCCCCTGAACTGGAAAACAGTCCTTTCTCTATACCCGCTCCCAATGAAGGTTATATAGTCCTCCGGAAGCTTCGGGTAGAGCTTCATCCCTCCTTTGAAGAAGCCAGACTCGTTTTCTAGGAGAGATTTCCCCGAGCGTATCAGGAAGAGACTTCCTTGGTCGGCGGTTCCCAGGCTGACGTTTATCTCGGCCCTTCTTCCGGTTCCGTTCCATGTTCTGACAGTTTCCCAGCCGTTTGCGGTGTAAATCCTCTCCTCAACCGTGTAGTTGGTAATCCCTCTAAAGCCCAGCCTCAGCGTTGCGTTTCCGAGGTACTGAGTCCTTTCGAGAAGGGAGGAGATGAAATCGAGCGTCTCCTTCGGTGGACTCATGTTCTCCTCCTTCAGAAAGAGCAACGGCAGGACTACGCTTTCGTAGGGTGCCCTCATATCGCGGTAGGGCATCGGAAAGATGAATCTTGTGAAGAAATTGTCCAAGTAAGGATTCGCGAGCCTCTCCGGTGTTAGCCTCTCCTCCAGCCATTTCCACTCCTTTGAGACGTTGTGGCCGAGCCTTGAGAGGGCGGTGACTGCGTAGGCCGTGGCGACGATGCTCGGCGACTCGTTGAGTTTGTGAAGGCCGGTTCGCTCCCAGAAAATGTAAACCTCGCTCCCCCAGTGGTTCCCGCTCTCGTTCTTCAGCAGGAACTGGGCCGCCTTCTCTATCTCTTTGGAACTGGGACTTTCGCCCGCCTCAAGGAGGGCTAAAATAGCCAGTCCGGTTCCGGCTGGTCTGGAGAGCTCCCAGTAGAACCACTCCGAATCCGGCTTCGGATAATCGTCGGTTATTATCGCTGGAAAGGAACCGTCCCCGCTCTGCCTAGACTTTATCCATTCAACCAGTCCCCTGAACTCCGTAGAGTTCTTTGGATAGCCGCTCCGCGCGAGGGCTATGACCTTGAGGCATGCAAGATAAAACGTCTCATTCTCCCTGAAGGCATCCCACCCGGAGACGCTTTCGGTGTTCCATGCACGGTTAAGGGTTCGGAGCTGATATTCGTTTATGTAGTGCTCCGCCCCCCTACCCCTTAATGAACCGGCTCCTGCGGGCGGCAACATGGAACCTATGATGAAAACCAGAAGGAGAATTATTGGGAGCTTCTTTCTCATGTCGCACACCATGTTAAGATGGGGGAAGAGACTTTAACTTTTTGGTTGGGAGTCATTCAAGTGGTTCCCCATCCACGCCACAGGTTCAACCTCTATCGCCGCCACCCCGTACTTCTTTTCCTTCTCCTCGGAATAAAAGCGCCTGTAGACCTTAACGCCCTCCTCGATGCTCTCCACGCCGGGCAGGACGTTCTCAATGCCTTCCTTCTCCAGCATCTCCCTGAAGGAGGAGTAGACCCTCACGTCCTTCACCACGCACATCAGCCTGTTCTCGAAGATTATCGTGTCCCCTGGCCTTATCCCCTGCCGCTTCTCGTCGTACAGACGCCCCTCGATCTTTTTCCTGCCCTCGGCTATCGCCCTGAGGTACTCCTCCTGAAGCCCCATTCTCCACGTTGCCATGAAATCACCTCACAGGAGGGTTCTGACTATGGCGGGGCTTATCTTTATCAGCCTTGCGAGGAGCTTCGGCCTCTTAAAGATTGCCTTCGCGGTCTTCACGTGGTCGTCGAAGTCAGCTTGGCCCTCTATTACCTCCCTTGCCTCCGGACTTCCGAGAACCTCAAAGACTTTTTCTATGTCGTCCTGACTCATGCCGAGGAAGAGCTTCCTAAACCTGAGCCCGAAGCTCACCTGCTTCCTGACGAAGGAGCAGCCCTTCTCGTAGTCCCCAAGCCTTCCATCTAGGAGTGCCCTCCTGAGGACGTGGGCGCAGTACATCCCGTATACTATTCCTCCCGCGGTGGTGGGCTTAATCTGGAGCGCGGCATCGCCGACGAGGGCCACGTTGCCCCTGACCCAGGGCTTCCTCACGCCGAAGCCGACGCTTCCGGCTTTGAACTCGACTACCGAAGTTGGCTTCAGCATCCTTACCTTCAGGAACCTGTGAAAGGCATCGGGGCTCCCGAACGTCCCGACCCTGGCTACATCCTCGCTCACGGGGGCCACCCAGAAGAAAAACTCCGGGTTTATATCCTTGTTCACCCAGACTTCGACGGAGTCCGGGTCGAATTCTCCCACCACCTCCGCCTCGTAGCCGCTCAGAAACTCCGCCTTCGTCCGGACACCTATCGCCTTGGCTACGGTGCTGTTCACGCCGTCGGCTCCGATGTAGAAGTCTGCCTCTACCTCGATCCTCTCGCCGAGCCTCTGGAGGACGGCCTTTCCGTCCCTGAAGGCAAGGAACGTGGTGGCCATGTAGTAATCCACACCCTTTCCAACCGCCCTCTCGGCCAGCCACCTCTCAAGAGCTTTTCTGTCCACGAGATACGCTTGAGGCGATTTTCTCTCTATCTCGAAGCTCTGTATTCGCGAGTAGAAAACCGCTCCGCGGAGCCTGTTCAAAACCGCGCCCTCCGGAAGGCCGAGCCTCTCATAGTTCTCGGCACCTATTATGCCGGTGCAGGCCTTTCCCCCGAAGGCCCCCTTTCTCTCCACAACGGCCACACTGAAGTCCCTCGCGAGCAGGTTTGCGAGGTAGTTGCCAACCGGCCCGCCGCCGATGATAAGAACGTCGTACCTCATTCTCACCCACCGGGGGGAGTGCGTTTTAAAACCTAAAAACCTAACCTTTCCGGTGGTACCATGAAAGTGCTCGTGACGGGATTTGAACCCTTCGGCGGTGAGGAGATAAACCCGTCCTGGGAGGCCGTTTCGGGGCTTCCTGGGGAGGTGGATGGCGCAGCGATAATCAAACGCAGGCTTCCTGTGACCTTCAACGGCGTCAGGAAGGTTCTCCCGAGGATTATCATTGATGAGAAACCTGACCTTGTAATCCTGACCGGTCAGGCCGGCGGGAGGCCGAACGTAACCGTCGAGCGCGTTGCAATAAACGTCATGGACTCAACGATGCCCGACAACGAGGGATTTGCTCCGGAGGACGAGCCGGTCTTTGAGGGTGCTCCGGCGGCATACTTCGCAACACTTCCGATAAAGGCCATCGTGGGGGCTTTGAGGGAGGAGAAAATTCCCGCTGGAATCTCCAACACCGCGGGAACCTACGTCTGCAATACTGCAATGTTCACGGCCCTGCACACGATAGCCGTGGCAGGAATGGAAACCAAGGCCGGCTTCATCCACGTTCCCTTTAGCCACGAGCAGGCCCTGGAGAAACCGCGGCCTTCAATGGCCCTTGAAACGATAAGAAAAGCGATTTTAGTGGCGGTGAAGGCTTCCATTGCGGGTGTGATTAAAGCTCGTTGAAGTCAATCTCATGGACGACGGAGCCGTTGAAGCTCTGGGCTTCCTTGAAACGGGCTATCAGGGAGCTGAAGGATTCCACCAGGGCGCTCCTTATCTGGCTCATCGTCTTTTCCGCCTCCTCCCTTGAGGCGCCCTCGAAGGTTCTTTCAAGGAGGTCCTTGAGGGTCAGCTCCGTCCCGTTGACCTTTATGACCGGTTCTATGCCGTCAATGACGGCCTTCAGTTCGTCGTCGAGGTCGATGGAGCGCACACTGACCTTGTAGACGCCTTCTAGGATGTCATACTCCTTGTCGAAGATAATCCGCATCTTCATCGTCGTCACCTCCTTATTTATTATGTTCATGGACATAAATAATCTTTTGGTAATACTTTAAAAGTGTAGGCTGACCATAACCCTGAGGTGGGATCCATTCTAATCCTGGGAATCGACGTGGTGAGCGAGAACCCCAAGAGGTTCGCCGTCGTGAGCTGGTTCAACGGCAGGCTTGAGAGAAAGGGTGAGTTCACCCTGTATCGCTTGATCCGCTTCATCCAGTCCAAGAGACCGGATATGGTGGCCATGGACAGCGTCACCGAGCTTGGAGACGATCTCAGAAAGTTTCTCCGCGCCCTCCCGAGCGGGACGAAGCTCGTCCAGGTGACCGGCCGTCCGGGTGAACAGAGAAGCCTTCAAAGCCTCGCGAGAGAGCACGGGATACGAACAGGGGATCGCTTCGACCCCTATGAGGAGGCCAAGCTCTCCGCCCTGCTGGCCAGCAAGGGGGTTGGCTACGAGGTTCTGGCATTTGAGGACGAGGTGATAATCAAGGTAACCCGGGGCAGGAGCCACGGCAAGGGCGGCTGGAGCCAGGACAGGTACAGGAAGCGCGTTCACAACCTCGTCCGCGATAAGGTGAGGGAGATAGAGGACAGACTGAGGAGAGCTGAGATACCCTTCGATCTTGAGACCGAGGAGAAGGACTACGGCCTGGCCAAGGGGGAGTTCAAGGTCTACGCCCGAAGGGAAGAACTCGCCGGACTGATAAAGCCCACCCGCGGCGGGGACGTCGAGGTGAGGATTCAGCCGGTTGAGAGGGCCGAACTTGGCTTCGCCCCCCTGAGGGGCGAGGAGGCGATACGCGAGAGGAGGAGCATCATAGTGGGAATAGACCCGGGGATAACCGTGGGCATAGCTGCGATAGACCTGAACGGAAGGATAGTCGCCCTCCACAGCGAGAGGAACATGCCTGTCGGCGAGGTCTTCCGCTTCATAAGCGACGTCGGTCATCCCGTTGTCGTTGCCACCGATGTAAACCCCGCCCCCGGATTCGTCGAAAAAATTGCCCGTTCCTTCAAGGCCAACCTTTTCGTCCCCAGGGAGAGCCTCCGGGTTGAGGAGAAGAACGAACTCCTGCGGAACCTGGGGATAAGCGTCGACGACGACCATCAGCGAGATGCCCTGGCTGCCGCCTACAAGGCTTACCTTCGCCTGAAGCCCAAGCTTGAACATGTGGAAGCAAAGCTCCGTGAGGCTGGGCTCACGAGGAAGGCCGACGAGGTCAAAGCTTTGGTCATTCAGGGCTACAACCTCGGTGAGGCCATGCAGCGCGTTACACTGCGCGAGAGGCCGAAGGAGGAAGAGAGGCCTGAAGAGGGGCCGGGGGTGGACGTGAGGCCGTATATAAGGCGCATCCGTGAGCTGGAGAGGAGGATAGAGTTCCTTGAGAGGGAGAACGCTGAGCTGAGGGAGGTCATAAAGGAGCAGAAGAGGGTAATCGGCCGGCTTGAGAGAAAGCTGGTTGACTACGACGAGGAGATTAGGAGGAAGGTTCTCCGCGAGAGGGAGCTGGAGGCGAAGGTGAAGCGCATCGAAATCCTCGAAAAACAGCTGAAGGAGGCCAAGGCAGTCATTGAAAGGCTGAGCCGCGACCTCGTTCAGGTTAAAAGGATGAACGTGGTGGAGATACGCGGCAGCGCGGTTCCCCTCAAGGTCATGAACGTCCTCAGCTGGCGCGAACTCCAGAGGCTGGAACGTGAAATAGGAATCAAGCGGGGGGACGTTCTCTTCGTCGTAAACCCCGCCGGCGCGGGCAGGAGTATAGCCGAGGAGCTGGTTGGGAAGGGGATACGCGCCCTGATCACCGAGAAGCCCCTTCCGGGGCCTGTGAGGGAAGTCCTCCGGGAGGCCCACCTGCCATTCTTCACGAGCGAGGAGCTGGACGTCAAGAGGGTTGACGAGTTCGCCGTCGTTGAGAGGGAGACCCTTGAAAGGGCAATTGAGGAACTGCTGGCGGGGTGGGAGGAGGAAGACCGCGAGAGGGAGGCAGAGAGGCTCCTCCGCCTCGTGGAGGAGTACCGGATAGAGCGCATGAAGGAGCTGAGGAGAAAGGCCGAGGAGGAATCCAAATCGGAGCATCGAAAGGCTTAAGTAGTTTGAAAATCGCCCAGGGCTGGTGGTGGATATAAACCGGGAAGAACGGGTCGTTCTGGCATCACTGCTCGTGCTTTTCATCGGATTCTTCACGGGGATATATTATCGGCGGCTCGACCACATACTGCGGACTTCGTGGATGATGGCCTACCTTCTCGCCGTTCTGTGGCTTCCCCGGAAGTACAAACGGCCGGATGGAACCCTCGGGGCCCTTCTCAGCCCCTTCTACAGCGGGGGCATCACCGCCATAACATCGGTTTTCCTTGCCGTTCATGCGTCCCTCGTAAACGTCCCGTTCACGAATGTGGACCTCTTCAACGTCGCCTGCCGGAACGTGGACATGATAAGCCACTCTCTGGGGGGACTCGTCCTCTGGCTCTTCCTCGTGAGCATCCTCCGGAGGCTCTTCAGTGGAATGCCGTGGAGAAGGTTGCTCCTCTATTCCTTCGCGCTCCTGCTGGTACTCGGCGTGGGCTGGGAGATAGCCGAGTGGTTCGGGAGCCACTTCACGGAGGGCATACTGAAGGAGACGATGCGGAACAAGGTAAGGGACGTCCTGATGGAACAGCTGGGGGCCCTCTTCGGCCTCTGGATGGTCACGAAGAAGGGCTATCCGTTCAGTCCTTCGGGGGAATGAGTGATAGCGCCTCCTTCAGAGTCCTCAGATAACCCCCGGTTTCCTTGACTCCCCTTTCCGTTATCCTGACGGCGGTTCTCGGCCTGTCCGCGAAGACCTTGTAGATTTCAATGTACTCCGCCTTTTCGAGGGCCTTAAGGTGCGAGTCAAGGTTGCCCGGCGTTACCTCCAGAACCTTCAGGAGGTCCCGGAAGAGCACCCTTCCCCGGGGAAGCAGGTAGAGCATGATTCCTAACCTCACGGGGTTTCCGAGGACGTGGTTCTTCGTCAGCTCCCTCAGCGGTTCCATCGTATCACCGCTCTATTGCCCTGAATGCCGAGTGGAGGTAGAGCAGTACCGTCAGTGAAAAGCCAGTCGCCACCGCGAATCCCGCCCAGCTTGAGGCGCCGGCTTTCATCGTGAACGCCAGGGGCACGGCCATCAGCGGCACGAGGAACGAAGGCATCGACTCCATGTCCCTCGTCACGAGCGCCCACTGGCCTAGGAGGGATACGGCTATGAAGGAGAGAAGTCCCACCGCGAACCTGACGTCCGGGGAGGCGTCAAGGGCTGCCGGGACCGCCCACCATCCAACCACCGACCCAACGCCCCACGGGACTGCGATTTTCCACAGGGGGAAACCCCCGGTGCCCTTCCCTGATGCAGCGTAGAGATCGGCGAGCCTTTTGAAGACAGTCCCCGTCACCCAGAAGCCCGCGAGTATTGCGGCACCCCAGTACAGCGCGGCCAGGGTTCCAGGCAGCTCCACGGCACCGCTCACGACGTAGAAAAGGGACATCGCAAGGAGCCAGTAGACAAAGTTCATGGCCGCGTATATGCTGCCCGCCGCTATGAGCTTGCCCTCCACCCTCTCAAGGACGCTCTTGAGCTCTTTCATGTCCTCCATTCTCACCACCGGTATCCCCTTGGCGCTTCGTCTATTTATAACGTGAAGTTTCTCTGGAGTGCAGAGTTAGCCGCCCGCCCTCGCCAGGCGGAGCTTCTCCATGAAGCGCTCGACTTCCTCCAGGGGGCCTTCCACGAGAACCCGATTGAGGACTATCCCGTTCCTCTCAAGGGTTTCGAGGAGGGTCAGCCTGACGCTGGCCCCGCTCTTCCCCCTTATCTCCTCCAGCTCCTCAAAGGGCACCGCCGTCTCGATAATCAAGGAGGAACCTCCAGAGCGTTCAAAGGAAGATATCAGAGCATCAGTAGGAGGAGCTCCCTTGGCACAAACCATACACCGCCCTTCTTCTTCAAAGGCCCGTTATAGACCACGAGGCCGCAGGTTAATCCCGTCTTCTTCATGGTCTTGACGACCTGACGGACGCTCTTCCTTCCCCAGCCGACCTCGACCACGACTCCCCCCGCGTGCCCCTTCAAGATAAAGTCCGCACCGCCCCTTTGGGCATCATAGTGAAGCCCCAACTTCTTCTCCTTAGCAAGCAGGTGAAGATAAAGTGCTACGGCATCCTCAAGAAGCATGCCGAGCGTTTTTGAATCCCTTTCAAAGAGTCCAAACTCGTAAAGCACCGCGCTCCTGAGCATTGGTGCCAGAAACTTATACTTTGGAGTCTTTCGAGCGACTTTACCCAAAGAACCATAGGCCCTCACTGGAAAGATGACTTCAAGGTCCTCAAGCTTCTCAATCATCTTTTCCACAGTCGCCTTGGCGAGCCCCAAAGTTGAGCTCAGGTCATCGTACGCCAAGCTTTCACCGGAAGCAAGAAGGAGTAACAGGCCAAGGGCCTTTTCCCGTGTCGTCTCAGAGAGACCCTCGCGCACTAAATCAACTTCAACAACCTTTCTCAGTACTTCATAAGCATCTTCGAGTGGATTCCTGGAGGTAAGGTAAATGGGCAGCGAGCCTTGAATGAGGTAATCTTCAACGTCTTTTTCAGTGAACTTTAGCAGTACTCCCCCAAGCTTCTCCTCAATTCCTGAGAAATCACAGTTGAGAAATGCCAGCTTTAAAGCCTTACTGAGTTCTTCGGGGATTTGAATGCCCCGCTTGAGGAGCAGGTACTCGGTGAATGTAAGGGGTGGTACTCTAAGCTTCTTGGCCCTCCTCATCAAGTCGGGGTCAAGCTTGAGGGGGAGCGAAGAGGACCCAGTAACCACAATCATGAGATTACTTGCGGAGTCGTAAAGGTCCTTCACGGTAATCCCGAAGTTCTCATCATAGTGGGCTTCATCAACGAATAGGAAAGTCGGCCGGCTCAGCTCTTCAATCCTTTCACCGAGGAGACGCTCGTAGGCTTGAACAAAGTCATTCAGACTTATTCCCAACGGACGGAGCTTGTCGAGGGAGACGTAAACAAGTCTCTCCCTGGGAATTTGGGGGAGAAGCTTGAAATAGGTCTGAGCAAGCATGGTAGTTTTTCCAACACCACGAAGACCATAAAGAACCAAAAGTTTGTTCTCCCGGGTTTTGAGGAATAACTCGACTTCCTCTTCAAGCTCTATGAGGGGTTTCCTTTCAGGTCTTTTTTCTCCAGTTGGGGTAAACACGTACTTTCTAAGCCTTGCCTCGGCTGTTTCAATAGTCCTTCTCACAATGCTTTCCACAAGTTTTTCCTCCATACCCGCACCCAGTGTAGTTCATCATAGTAGGATAAAAAGCTATCGTTTTATGCTACTTAATTGATATTAAATACAAGAGAACTCGCTGTGGACGGCGAGGCTTGCAAGAGAGGTAGTAGACTCACTGAGCTTTGTCTCCTTAACCCTTGCTACCCAACCCTGAACGTCATCCCCTTCTCCCTCGCCTTCCTCTCGACCTGGAGGCGGAACTGGCAGGCCTTGCATATCTCCCCCGTCGTTGGCTGGCCGCATATCTTACAGCGGTTCAGCTCGCTCGTCCTCTTCGTGTAGGTCTTCGCTATCAGCGGGAAGAGCTTGTCGTAGCTCCTGAGAACCTGGTACTTTGTCCCAGGGTGCCTCTCCTCCATCTCGTTGAGCCAGTCGCGGATTTCCGCTCTGAAGGCCTCGACCGCGTAGGGGCACTCGCTGAAGTCCACCTCTATGCTGTTCAGAACCGCGTAGAGGACTATCTCCTTCTCCGGAATCTCGCGGAGGGGTTTTATCCTCGGGACAAGTTCCGGGTGGATTTCCTCGTAGTACGGCCCGGTTCTGCCCAGGCGTGCTACGTCTCCCCTCAGAACGTTCATTATGAACATCTGGACTTCGTCATCCAAGTTGTGGCCTACAGCCAACTTGTCGGCCCCGACGTCCTTCGCCGCGTAGTTGAGGAGCCAGCGCCTCCAGACGCCGCAGTAGGAGCAGGCACCGACGCGCTCGCCCTTTTCAAAGCTCCCCATTATCTCAACGGTCTCGTCGAGGGTGAACCCGATGTATTCCTTGAATGAATAAACGCGGTGCTCTACCCCAAGCTTCTCCGCGTTTCTCCTGGCTATCTCAACGCTTGGAGGCCTGTAGCCTGCTATGCCCTCGTCAATCGTTACCGCGACCAGCTCGAAGGGGAACTTCTCGCGGAGTTTAGCCAAAAGGTGCATGAGGACGACGCTGTCCTTTCCACCGCTGACTCCAACCGCTATCCTCTCGCCCTTCCCGATGAGGCGGTACCTCTTCACGGTCTCCTTGAACTTCTTCTCGACCATCTCGTTGAAGTGTTTGTGGCAGTAGTACCGTCCGGTGTAGCGCGCGTGGTAGACGGCTGGGCGACCGCACTTGGAACACTTCATGACCTCACCGGGGAAAGGTCGGAACACGATTTAAAAAGGTTGGTTCGGCGGGAGTGGATGCGTGCGGTGTTGCTGCATGCCGTGCACAACAACCTGCAGTGGATGGAAAACCTTCAAAAAAGAAAGGATTTGTCTCGCCGGGCTGGAATCAGCCGACCAGGTTCGCCAGCGCGGGCCACAGGTTGAGAGCCAGCAGGAACAGGCCGACGCCTATCGTGAAGTACCTCACGGGCTTTGCGACGCTCTCCGGAAGGTACGCCTTAACCACGTCGTCCAGCATCCTCCCTCCGTCGAGGGGCACCAGCGGGAAGAGGTTCATCAGCCCGATTCCGAGGTTGAGCACGTATATCCAGTAGAACGTGAAGAACAGAGGGAGTACTACGTTCTCGTGGCCGATCTTTGAGGTTACGTGCTGGGATGGATATATGCCGATGTAGCCCTTCTCCGGGTTGTCCGGGTGCGCGCCGAGCTTCAGCCGGAGGTTCAGCTCCTCCCCGTTGCGCAGGACTGTGAGCGTCACGATTTGGCCGGGTCTTGTGGTGTTCATGAATCTCATGAAGCTCCCTATGTCCATTATCCCTTCCCCGTCCATTGCGATTATAACGTCTCCCTGCTGGAGAACGCCGAAAGCTGGGCCGTCCTCAATAACCCCGGAAACGAGGATTCCCGCGGGCTGGAGAACGGGCGTTATGGCGAGGTTCACTATGAGGAGGGCTATCAGGGCGGTTACGACGTTCGCAAGGGAGCCGGCGCCGTAAACCCTCAACCTTGAGCGGAGCGGGGCCTTCTCAAGCTCCTCCTCGTCCGGCTCGACGAAAGCTCCTGGAATGACCGCGAGGAGAACCAGGCCCACCGATTTCAGCGGCAGGTTCTCGGCCCTGGCAACCACCCCGTGGCTCAGCTCATGGACTATCATGACGACGGCGAGGGCTATGAGGCCGTACCAGAGGGGGATCGTGACGCCGGGAATGACGAGCTGGACCCCCGACTGTTCGCCGCCGGTTTGGATGGTTCTCATTGCGGTCTTGAGAAGTGCGTAGAAGACGTAGGCCATTCCGGCAAATCCGAGGACTATTCCAACATCCGCGTAGACCCTCCAGAAGCGTTTGGCCTTCCCTGCGAGGCTGTCTATAAGCCCAAGCAGCCTCTTCGTTCTCCACATTGCGATGAACAGGTCAACGGTCAGGCCCTCTTCCTTCTCCTCCCTTCTACCGAAGAGGGCGTAGAGGATCACCCAGAATGCGGCGATGCCGGCGATGACTGCGATGAGTGTGCCGTTCATTTGGGTCACCTAATAGGGGCTTTCCGGCGGGGTTTAAAAATGTAGTGCGATTGGAGATAACCCTTATATTCTTGCTGGGATGATAACCTTCGGGAGGTATAATTAATGAAGGATGTGGCCCGTGGGTACGGCCTTGTCATATTTACCCAGGCTTTTCCTCCGGAGAAGGGGGGAAACGCGTCTCGTATGGGCGATTTGTACAAGTATCTAACTGCGTTTGGGGTTAATGTGACGGTTGTATCCGCGATTGAAACGTATCCTTTCGGTAGTTTTCCAAGGAAATTAATGCTGCATGAACGAAACGGGGATGTAATCAGGCTTTTTACTTATCAGCCTCTGGAAAATGCCTCGAATATTGGGAGGGCGCTGTATTACACGGTCTTTCCAATCCTGGCCAGTATATGGCTGGTTTTAAACAGGGAACTCGTGGATGTGGTTCTTGTCACCTCGCCCCCTCCCCAGATGTATCTCGTGGCTTTGATAGCGAAACTTTTGAAAAAAAAGGTTGTAGTTGATGTCAGGGATCTGTTTTTGGATGTTAGTGTTAGCCTCGGCTTCATAAAGCGGGGCGGCGTTGTTGAACGGGTTTTTAGGTTCATGGAGTCCAAGGCTTTGACTTCCGCGGATGCCGTGACAACCGTGACTCCGAGGATACGAAGGCAGCTATCGGAGACTTACGGGATGGAGGCTTCAAAATGTCATGTTGTATCCAACGGCGTTGATCTCAGCGTCTTCAAATGCGGTGCCGCCCGTCGGAATCCGCGGATGGTCTATGCCGGGTACTTCGGACATGCTCAGGACTTCGACACTTTCCTGGAAGGATACGCCATGGTTGATGAGGAGAACAGGATGCCCCTGATCCTTGCCGGCGGTGGCGAAACGCTCCGGGATGTGCTGGCAAAGGCTGAAGAACTCGGGCTGTCCGGATGGGTTGAATACGTTGGGATGCTCCCTAGGGAAGAGGTGGTTGGGCTGCTCTGTTCCTCCAGTATAGGGGTTGCCCCCATAAAGGCCGATGAAAGCTTAAAGTACGCGGTGCCCTCAAAGATATACGAGTACCTCGCGTGCGGCCTTCCGTTCGTTGGCGTTGGCTACGGGGAAATCGAAAGGGTTGCCAGAGAGAGCGGGGCGGGATGTGTTGGAAGAACGCCCCGGGAAGTGGCCCTGTGCATTAAGCGGCTCGCAAATTCCAACGGCCGGAAAATGGCCGTTAGGGGGCTGAAGTACATATCCAAATACAGTCGTGAAAACTCCGCCCGGAGGTTTTTAAAAGTTCTAAATCTGGTGAGGGGTGCTGATGGTGGAGGGACTTAACGGATACGTTCATTCGTTGCTCAACGAGGCGACGCGGCATCTCGTAGTCAATGATAGTATGGCTTACATTGAGGATCCGGTTTTTGACGTAATCAGAAACCGGGTTACTGCGGAGTACCTGAAGGCTGTTATCAGGCTGTATGGGGGCGAAAGGGCGGATTTGATAACCAAACTCGTGAACTTTCTTCTGTCGAGGCAGAATTCGAGCGGGTCATGGAACGAGATACATCCAAATTACAATCAGGAGTCGGCCCTTGTAACGTCCTTCGTGGGAGAAGCGCTCCTGATGGCGCTCCCGTACCTCCGGGAGGAGATGGGGGAGAGGGTGAGGGCATCTCTAAAGAGGGCCAGGGATTTTGTTCTTCTAAATGAGATTGAGGAGGGCTACTTTCGCAAGTCCACGCTTTACACCGCCGATTACCTCAACGTTGATGCTACCTGTGGGGCTTTTCTGGCACAGTATCACGATTCCACCGGGGACAAGGCTGCTCTGGAGGGAGCACTGCGGGCCGCGAAAAGGGTCTGCAGATTCCAGGAGGCAGATGGTTCGTTCCCGTACACGGTGAACTCGGGATCCGAGAAGTACCCCCTCAACGTGCCGTGCATTCATTATCAGGGTGTTACCCTGTACTACCTTTCGAAGATTCACGCGGTGACCCGGGAAAAATGGCTTGAGAAATGCCTCCTTCGGGGCGTTGATTGGCTTTCACGGGTTCAAAAATCCGATGGCAGATTTGACTGGTCAAGAAGCGGGCTTATGTTCGCTTATTATCTTACTGGAGCCTACGCATTTGGCATCGCCGCTTTTATCTATGCCTCGCAGTGGAGCAGGAAGTATATAGAGAACGCAGGGAGGTTGCTTCCTGTTTTGGCTGACAACACCCCCAATATCGTTCTCCGCTGGGAACGAGGGAGGTGGGGGGATTTTCCCAAGGACTTGCTTGTTTCGTTCAGGAGTGCTTGGCTCGGGAAATATCCATTTACCCATAGATTGTTCAGGCTCGGTTACGCTCTCTACCGCCAGGTGGCAAGGAGAAGGTTTTCTGAGGATGTTCGGGACGATGCGGTGTTTAACCTTCTGACCCGGCTCCTGGGAGTGAAAACCTCCACGATAGAGCCCTCCCGGAACTTCCCGGACATGTTCATGACGTCGGAGGTGCTGGACTGTTTGAGCTACACCCTGAGGCTTAGTTATTGACCAGCTCCTCAAGTTTCATCGCTGTTTTGTGAGATACCTGGCAACTTCCTCCCTCAGGTCTTCCCGGGTAAGGCTTATTTCAATGTTCGCCCGGATGAATCCCGCCTTGCTTCCAACGTCGTATCTCTTTCCCGTAATTCTCTTTGCAAACATCTCCCGCCCCTTTAAGAGGGCTCCGAGGGCGTCGGTGAGCTGTATCTCGCCCCCTTTTCCGGGGGATGTTTCTTTGAGGGCGTCGAAGACATCCGGTGTTAGAACGTATCTCCCGATTATTGCGATGTTGCTCGGTGCTTCCTCCGGCGATGGCTTCTCTACAAGGGCCCTTATCCTGTAGAGGCCGTCTTCGACTTCTTCCCCATCCACGATTCCGTATCTGCCCACGAGTTCAAAGGGAACCTCCTCCACGCCAATAACCGCCGCGTCCCTTCTTCCGGCGACTTCCATCAGTTGGCCTATCGCGGGGTTCTGGCTTATTATGATGTCATCACCAAGGAGAACTGCAAATGGCTCCCCGTTCACGTGCTTCTCGGCGTGGAGTATCGCATCCCCCAGCCCAAGGGGCTTTTTCTGACGGACGTAGTAGATGTCGACCATCTCGCCTATCTCTTCAATCTGCTTGAGCTCGTCAACCTTGCCTTTTTCTCTCAGGTAGTATTCCAGCTCAAAGCTCCTGTCGAAGTAATCCTCTATAGCACGCTTTCCCTTTCCCGTAATGATGAGGATATCGTCGATACCGGCCCTGATGGCTTCTTCGACCACGTAATGGATAACCGGACGGTCAACTATTGGAAGCATTTCCTTGGGCATTGATTTTGTTATTGGGAGCATTCTGGTGCCGAGTCCGGCCGCGGGGATAACGGCTTTTCTGACCCTCACCAGCACACCCCCTCGTAGACTTCGGCCGTTTCCTCTGCCTTTCTCACGCGCCTGCCGTCAATGACGATCTTCCCCGAATAATCGATTTCCTCGAACTCCCTCCATTCGGTGACTAGCAGTACAACATCGGTGGCTCTGAGGACGTCCTCGGCGGACTCAGCGTACGCAATTTTTTCTCCAACGTCGGGATAGAATCGCTTAAAATTCTTCATTGCCTGGGGGTCGTAAGCTATGACTTCAGCCCCTTCTTCGAGGAGCTTTTTAATGACGGCGTAGGCTCTCGTTTCCCTCACGTCATCCGTGTCCGGCTTGAATGCCAAACCGAGGACTCCGACGGTTTTCCCCCCAAGCTCCGGAACGTGCTTCATGAGGAGTTCGATGAGTTTAAGCGGCTGCCTCTCGTTCACCTCCACGGCGGCCTTCAGTATTACCGGCTCTTCCCCAATTTCTTCGGCTTTGTTGATGAGTGCCCTCACGTCCTTTGGGAAGCACGAGCCGCCCCAGCCTATTCCCGTCCTGAAGAAGTGCGGGCTGATTCGGTGGTCGAGGCCGACGCCCTCGAAGACCTTCCACGAGTCAATGCCGAGCTTTTTGCAGATGTTCCCAATCTCGTTGGCGAAGCTGATTTTTGTTGCAAGGAACGCGTTTGAAGCGTACTTAATCATTTCAGCGGTCTTGATGTCGGTGAAGAGCTTGGGAGCGTTTATGGGGGCGTAAAGCTCCTCCAGGGCCCGCTTCGTTCGCTCATCCTGAACGCCTATCACTATCCTGTCAGGGTTGAGGAAGTCCCTCAACGCAACGCCCTCGCGGAGGAATTCGGGGTTCATTGCCAAACCAAAGTCTTTGAAGGCTTTTTTGCCCGATTCATCTTCAAGTATCGGCTTGACGACGTTTTCGGTGGTTCCGGGGAGAACGGTGCTCTTGACAACGACAGTGTGATAATCGCTCTTTTCACGGAGAACCTTTCCGATTTCCCTTGATGCCTGCTCGATATAGGTTAGATCAATCGAGCCGTCTTCTCGCGAGGGTGTTCCGACGCAGATGAAAGTGACTTCAGAGTTGAGAATCGCCTCGCGGTAATCGTTAGTTGCGCGGTAGCGTCCTTTAAATTCCTTCATTAGCTCGTCTAAGCCTTCCTCGTAGATTGGTGGTTCCGCGTTGTTTATCATGCTGATTTTTCCCTCGTCAACGTCCACGAAAATAACTTCGTTTCCGAGCTTAACGAACCCCATGCCGGTAACGAGGCCCACATAGCCGGAGCCAATGACCGAAACCTTCATAATCCCACCATGAGGAGAATATTGAGGAGTTAATATAAACTTTGAGTCTTGGTGGGACTACATGAAGCGGCCTAGGGTGGTAATGACCCTCTCAAATCCATTTAAAGTTGATCCGCGAGTCTATAAGGAAGCCCTTACCCTGGTTAACGGCGGATACGATGTTACAATTCTCGCGTGGGACAGGGAGGGAGTTCATCCTTTGAGGGAGACGGTGGATGGTATTAACGTTGAGAGGATACGGGTTAGGGCGAAATATGGTTCCATTATTGGGTTTGTTGTTGCCCTCCCCCTGTTTTACCTGGCCGCGCTTATCCGTCTGCTTAAGATGGATTTCGATGTGATACACACTCACGATTTTGATACGGCCCCGCTGGGGGCGTTGATAAAGCTTCTGCGGGGCAAACCGTGGATTTTTGACATTCATGATATATACTTCACCCGCATCTCCCTCTTGAAGGAGCGACCGTCCCTGGGAATTTTTCAGCGGATTCTGATGAAACTGGAGATTCTGCACGCGAAGTTTGCCGATGTTGTTGTAGTGGTCACGAGGTCCCTTGGTGGGGAGTATGAGGGGTTTAAGGAGTTCTATGTAGAGCGCGGGGTTCCGCCCGATAGGATTAAAATTGTGTGGAACACCCCCCGCGCCTCCATGTTTCTGGACTACCCGCGTTTGGGCCTAAAGAAATCCTCCAAGTTTACAATCGGGTACATTGGATCGATTAGAACAGTTTCAAACTTTGTCCCCCTATTTGAGCTTGCAAAAAAGCGGGGATACAAGCTCCTTTTTGTGGGGAGCGGAAAGTCCAAAGAGGCCGTTGAGAGAATAGCCCGCGAGGAGTTCCCCGAAGTTGATGTCGAATTCACCGGCGGTGTCCCCTATGAGCTGATACCCAACTACTATCGTCTCTGTGACGTTTTGTACTCCTACTTTCCGCCCACTGAGAACGTGAAAAGGACGATCACGGTAAAGGTCTTTGAGAGCGCGTTCTTGGGAGTGCCGGTTATCGTCAATGCCGAGTCCCTGATGGAGGACTTTGTGAGGCTGAATAACTGTGGGGTTGCCATTAAAGAGCCCTCCAAGGGGGAACTTGAAAGGGCGATTGATATCGTTCGGGAGTTCAAATTCAGTCCTAAGAAAATACGCCAAAAGTGGGTTTGGGAGGCGCAGGAGGGACTTATTCTATCAATTTATGGGAGATTGATAAAACGGGCAACTGGATGATTCAGTTCATAAGGCTCCAGTCTATGAATCTCCCAGTGCGTTTTTTAATACGGTCCTCAGTGATGCCCTCATTCGCGAGAAGCTGTAGTTTCTCAGAAACTTTTTCCGGGCCTTTAGCCCGAGGGAAGTTATCAGCTTGGGATTATCCAGAAGGTAAACCAGTGCCTTGGAGAGTTCACTCGCCATGTGTCTTTGATCACTCGGGATTATAATGCCCGCGTTGTTGAGGATTTCCGGGATATCCGACACATTGGTGGATATGATCGCCTTGGACATTGCCATGGCGTCAAACAGTTTTGCCGGAAGCTGTCCCCTGGCGGATTTTGATTCGATTTGGGGAATCACGTAGATATCGGCGGCGGATACAACTTCGGGTATCTTGGAAAACGGAATGTATCCAATAAATTTGACCCTGTTGGCTAGGATTTTCCTTGCCAGTGTTAGGATCCTCTGCGAGTAGACATCCCGGCCAATGCCCGCTATTACCAGCATTGGGTCGTTTCTCTCGGCCAGTTTTCCCTCTCTAAATGACAGTATCAGCTCTTTTACCCCCTTGTGGGGCCGGGGGGTTCCAAAAAACATCACGACTGTCTTGTCGGTGGGCAGTCCGAGTTTCTCTTTAGCTGTCTCGGGGGGATATTTTTTTGGATTAAACTTCTCTTCGTCCCGTGTGTGCCATATAATGGTCCCACCAAACTTTCTCTTGAGAAAGGAATTTGACACGGTTTTGGGAACGTTTATGGTTTCTGCGATTTTATCCAGCACGTATGAGTCGGGGAGGGCCTTAAAATAATTGTGCGGGCCGGGGAATTGATACCACGGGAGGTATCCTTTTTTGATGGAGTCGACTACGAAAGCCAAGTCCCAATCGTCTATATCAATGACCACGGGCACATTGTTCCGGCTTTTCACTATTTCCCATATTCCGAAGCTCGTGAGCAGGGGTTTTGAAACGTAGATTACATCGCTGGACATGTTCTCCGCCAGGTATTTCACGTATGAAAAGAGTGTTCTTGTCTTTATCGGTACCAGGGTTATGTTATCGTTGGTATCCCTCAGGGGAGGCCATATATCCCCTCCCAAAACCGGGCCGACTATCTCAACCTCGTTTTCGGGGCTGAGCAGCTGTCCGAGTAGATACGCCCTCCCCAATGCGTTTGATGACATATTCGGGGTGAGTATTGAGATTTTCATGAGTGTCACCCGATTTTTAGAGATACTTCACCCTGCGATAATCCGAACGTAGCCTCCTCATTGCCTCATGGAGTCCCCAGTAAATGTTCACTGGGGGAGCCGGGTTTATTCTCAGCAGGTACTTTAGAAAGCTGCCGTCTGAAACCGTTACGACAAAAATAATTAGGAGAAATTTATCGAAAAGACGCCCATATCTAAAGATTGTTACAATCATATTCCTCCAGAATTTCTTTGAAATATTTAATCTAATGCTTTTGGATTTATTAGTTGTTGCACCTCTCTTGTGGTAAACAACGGCATCCGGTACGTAAAGGCCCGGCCAGCCAAATTTATTTGCTCTCCAGGAGTATTCCGCATCCTCATAATTGGTTCCAAATGTCTCATCAAAAAGCCCGATTTGGAGTATCATCTCTGTATTGTACAGCGCGGCTGCCGCTATTGCACCCATCACCGGTTCTTCCTTATCAAATTGACCCTCATCCAAGGTACCCTTTCCCCTGTCCACTATTCTTACTCCTCCAAGGACATGACCGGCGGAATCTATTATCCGCGGATTGTGGTATTTCACAACTTTCGGGCTGACTATGCCGATGTTGGTGTGGTGCTCGGCACGCTCTGTGAGGATGTTGAGGAAATCTCTGGCTACTACGGTGTCATTGTTCAGCAGCATTATATACTTGGGTTCCAGGATTGAGGCGGCAAATTTCATGCCTACGTTGTTGCCCCCAGTAAAGCCGTAGTTGTCTCTGTTTTTTATAATGATCAATCGTCTGTCCGGGTCATATTTGTCATAGAGGGGCCTGTTAAATTTCCCCTGGAGTGCCTCCTCCTCACTGAGCTCAAAAATTTTGATTGGTTTGTTCTCCGGGTTGTAGTCAAAGAATTTTGATTTGACTTTTAGTTTCCCCCGGGCGTATTCTTTGATTTTTTGTATTGATTCATCGTGGGATGCGTTGTCAACAACGATGACGTCGTAGTTGGGATAATCTATTCTGTACACTGATTCTAGGCATTCCACTGTGTCCCGCCAGCCGTTCCAGTTGAGGA
Source organism: Thermococcus sp. 21S7 (assembly GCF_012027615.1). Classification (NCBI taxonomy): domain Archaea; kingdom Methanobacteriati; phylum Methanobacteriota; class Thermococci; order Thermococcales; family Thermococcaceae; genus Thermococcus; species Thermococcus sp. 21S7. The sequence goes on along the minus strand of NZ_SNUT01000005.1, from coordinate 37,758 downwards.
TGATGATAGAGACACGTGGAAACATTGGATCCCCTAAATTTTAAAGCCCTAAGACGCTCTTAAATCTTTAGGGTGTGCATAGGCGGTGATGCTAGGTGAGAATCTTACAAGTGGTTCATAGCTTTCCGAGTATTAGGCGTGCGGGAGTAGAACTCTATACGTACTACCTTTCCAAAGAGTTGGCAGAGAAGCATGAAGTCCATATTCTTTATCCGATATTTGAAAAAAAATCTAAAAAAGAGCTATGGGTCCGAGATAAGTATGAAGATGGGTTATACATTCATGAAATTGTTTTTCCTACTCGATTTATAGATAAACTTAAACGTCTCATTAACTCCATGTTTATTGAAAATACTTATTTAAACTCCAGAATAGATCCTCTTTTCGAGAATTTACTTGATGAAATAAATCCTGACATAGTTCATTTTCAGCATGTAATTGGATTGTCTGCTTCTTTAATCAAGATTTCAAAACAAAAAAATGTGCCGACTGTCCTAACTCTCCATGATTACTGGTTCATGTGCCCCACCACTAACCTTCTTAGATGGGACTATTCTCTGTGTAATGGACCCTATCCCAAGAGATGTCAGCTATGCTGGTCTAAAAAGCATTCTGAAGCTCTCGCGGAATCACTTGCAAAGTTCTATATTCCTATTCCAAAGTCTCTAACGTTGAGACCCCTCGAAGTGACTTTAAGGGCGTTAAATTCTCCAACAAAATTTGAACAAAGGGAGTGCTATCTGAAGTCCCTACTGTTGATGGCCGATAAAATAGTCACCCCATCACAATTCCTGATGAGCATATTTACCAAATATGGAGTTCTATCAGATAAAATAATTTACTCTGAGAACGGATATAACTTAGAAATCTTCAAAGGATTTAGAAAAAAGAAAAAGGACACAGACAAGATGATCTTTGGATTCGCTGGGAGTGTTACTCCTATAAAAGGTGTTCACATATTGATTGAAGCTTTTTTGAAAGTGCCTGAGGAGAAGGCCGAGCTGAGAATCTATGGGGGGTATAATTCGAACTCACCTTATGTTCGGGAGCTCTTCAAAAAAATACAGGGAAAGTCTAATATTCATTTTTTGGGTAAATATGAAGATCCTAAAGTGCCTTTTTCTGAGATAGACGTTTTAGTGTTTCCCTCAATTACATATGAGAACTGTCCATTAGTATTAGCTGAAGCGCGTGCAACTAGAACTCCAGTAATTGCATCGAACTTAGGTGCCATTCCAGAGTTCGTTGAAAATAATAGAGTGGGATTCCTTTTCAAGCCTAACGATCCAAGTGATCTGCATGAAAAGATTATGTACCTCATAGAGAACCCCAATCTGATAACAAAATTTAAGAAAAATATAAAACTCCCAAAGAGCATTAGTGAGCAGGCTAATGAGATTGAAAGGATATATATGTCTTTAGTTACATAACGGTTCATTCGGTGGAATCCATGTCAAAGCCCCTTGTGAGTATAATAACCCCCACATACAACCATGAGAAATATATTAGCGAGTGCATTGAGAGTGTTCTCTCTCAAACTTACCCTCACTGGGAGATGATAATAATTGATGATGGGTCAACGGATAGAACTCCCGAGATTGTTCGTAGATATGTGGAGTCTGATGACAGAATACATTATCTCAGACAGAAAAATAAGGGGATATGGAGCCTAAGAAAGACATATAATAGAGCCTTAAAGTTTGCTGATGGTGAGTTAATTGCTATTCTTGAGGGAGATGACTTTTGGCCGGATCATAAATTAGAGCTCCAGATTGGAGCTTTTAAAGATCCTGATGTAGTTTTAAGCTGGGGCAAGGCAGGAATCGTTAATGAAGACGGAAGCTTACGGGCTGTTTGGGATATCTCCGAGGATTTAATCACAAGTGACCATAATCATATTTTCCAGCAACTCATATTTAGGGATTTTATTCCCGCAGTTACTGTGATGATCAGAAAGGAAGCTTTGCTAAGTATTGGTGGATTTAAGCAGCCATTAAATCTCCCGTATGTGGATTATCCTACATGGCTTGAACTTGCTACTATTGGAAAATTCCGCCCAGTTAATCATATTTTAGGATATTGGAGAAGACATGAAAGTCAAGCAACTGTGAAATATTTTGAAACAATGACTGTCAAGGCGAGGGTTTATGCTCTGTACTTTTTTAGGAGCCTGCCTACAAATATTAAACAAGCAATAAAGATATCCGAGATGGATATCTTCAAACATGGACTATCCGTTGATTATTTAAATTTGGGGAAGTTTGAACTTAATTTAAACAAATTTGAGAATGCAAAGGATTGCTTTATGATAGCCCGGGATTTTGCATCATTCAGAATTGAATTGGTGGCTACATTATTTCTCATATATGCACAACTCCGTAAATATTATTATAGAATATTCAGCTCTCACTAACGTTACACGATGGACTTATGCAATACTTTGGCATATATCCCTAGCTTGATTTTCCTTAATATAGGCATATCCTCTACACTTACTATTCTATTTGTCCTTTTACCGAGAATTATAGAGTAGAGTTGGATATTAGATAAATCCACAGGCTTCCATCTTTTTGGTTTTCTTGCTTTTAAAAAGACTCCCGGAGCTTCTGGATCATTTTTTAGTTCTATTATTTCAAAATCTGCAAATATTCGCTTCATATCATCTATTTCGTATCTCCAGAAGTCATATGGATAAGCATGATACGGAAATCCATATGATCTTGTTGTTATATATATCACCCCATTGGGTTTCACAGCTCTTTTAATATTGTTAATTACTAATCTCCAATCCTTAACGTGTTCGAGAACTTCTGTGGAGATAACAGCATCAAATGAGTTCTCTCCAAAGTAGTTAACTATTTCCTCAGCCGGAAGGATTAAATCTACATATCTTCCTGGTTGTATATCTATCCCAATATATTCTCTTGGGGAATAACATCGCTGTATAAGCGGTCTAACACTTCCATTTTCATATCTACTTCCTACTTCGAGTATCTTTTTTCCTTCGAATTCATGAGACTGCATAGTTTCTATGATAAACTCTACGACGCTCATATGACACATTTCTAAAGCCCCCCGAATACATTTAGCCTGGGCTTATATATTTTTCTTTCTCCTGTTAGGTTTGTGTTAACCGAAATATTAATATCCCCAAACCACAATGCTTATCCCGTGAGGGTTCAGTAATGTTCAAAAATGTGATCCTAATAACAATTGATAGTCTTCGGGCTGATCATTTAAGTCCATACAATTATCCTATCGAGACCCCTAATATAGATAAACTAGCATCACAAGGAATACTCTTTAAAAATGCATATGCAAATAGTCCGGGCACTCCAAGCTCTTTCCAAGCTATCTTAACTTCAACTTATCCGACTATGTATGGTGGATATGGATATATGTCAAAATTCCGACCGTATTTACCTAATATTCTAAAATCTGCTCTTGGTGATTCTATCTATACAATTGGAATAGTCTCAAATCCCTATTTAAGTCATTACTATGGATATAATAGAGGATTTGACTTTTTCTATGATGGATTAAATGAGTCCTCCGACAATTTAATTCAAAAGGGTGTACGGTTTTTGAAGCATCTGTTACAACCTTCTCCTTATCCTGTAGGTTCTACTTTGAACAAAATTGCTAAAAAACAGATACATCACGCTAAAAATACAAATAGACGAATTTTCATGTGGATTCATTATATGGATGTCCACTTCCCATACTTCTACAAAGACAAATTGAAGAATCTTCTGCTCAGAAAGAAAATTCACCTGGCTAATTCTTATATTCTTAAGGTGGTATATGGGGAGATGAATAGTATTCCAAAAGATATATTGGACCAATTGATTATCCTTTATGATGAAGGTATCCTAAGAGTAGATAAATATATTGGAGACCTAATATCCTTCTTAGAGAAAGAAAAACTATTAGAGGACACACTGGTAATACTGACTGCAGATCATGGTGACGAGTTTATGGAACATGGTGGATTAGGACATACACCTAAATTGTATAATGAGCTTCTTCACATTCCATTAATTTTAAGCAATCCTTCTTTAACTAATAGACAGATTACAAAGCGAGTTGACCAGTTGGATATTTCTCCTACCATTTGTGAAGTTTTGGGATGTGCTAAAAATAAAAAATGGTTGGGACAATCTCTTTTGGGTATTTCTGAAGATAAACTTGTTATTAGCGAGGTGGCAAATACATCAATATCTGATAAAGTAGATCTGAATGAATGGAGAATCTCTATTATTGATGATAAATGGAAAGCTCATTATTATGCGAGAACAAGGGAGATAGAACTGTATGATTTAGAGAAGGATCCTCAGGAGAAAATAAATGTAGCTAAAAGATTCAAAAAAACCTCTCTGAGTTTTAGAGAGGTTTTTCAAGAGCACATGACTATGGTTAGAGGAACTTGGTCCCACATCTCACTTAAAAAAGCCATCAAAAATCTCAAACTCAAAGGCAAAATCTAAACGAACCTCCTTAGCACTCTTTTTATTATCCTTAGATCAATTCCTAGCCTTTTCTCTATCGCCAGCAACAGCTCCACGTCCTCCTTATCAATGCTCCTGCTTATGAGAACCAGCAGGAAGTAAACGATTAGGAACAGTACCAGAATCAAAACCGCGTACCAGATGCTCGGAACCTCCAGCTTAAGGCCGCGAATTATTCCTAGCAGGAGAAAGCTTATAATTAAGGGCTTAATGTAGTTCGGGCTAAAGGGATGGATTCTTGTTCTCTGGTACAGTCTTACTGAACTTAAGATATTACCAATGACATAAGAAACAGCCGTTGCCGTTGCAGCTCCTTCAATACCATACTTTGGAATCAGCAGAATGTTAAGCAGGACGTTTAAGCTTGTCGTGACTAGGTTACTTACCAAGATAACCCTGCTATCCCCAAGCACTACTAGGTTCAGTCCGTTCAGCCCGAGGAACGTATGGAACATAAAGCCAAGCGCCAAAATCTGCAGTGGTAACGTTGCCTCCAAATACTTGCTTCCAAAGATGAACCTAATAACGGCCTCAGGGAAAAGAAACATCACGCTGAATATTGGTAAGGTGAGCATAAAAATCCATTTTGTGAGAATTTGATAAACCCGCTTCATTTCCTCCAGTTTTCCCTTAGCGTAGAGGCTGCTTGCCATCGGCGAGTACAGAAACGCGGCCGAGTTCAGAAACAGCGGGATTAACCTTGCCAGAGGAGTGGCCGCGTTGTATATCCCAACGATCTCTGAGCCTTTGTAATAGCCTAGCATCAGCGTGTCTGTCCAGTTCATGATAAACGAGAGTATTCCAGTAAACATAAGAGGAATGGAAAACGCTATGAGATGCTTTCCCAGGCTTGGGTCAATTGAAATCTTAAGGTTGAAAAGTCCGAGTCTCTTAACTTCAAAAACGAGAAGCGCAAAGATTGAAAACTGGGCCAGCACGTACATCTGAAATATCCCTGAAAACGGGAGATTTAGGACTATGAGCGCAACGACAGCTGAGACCCAGATTATGGGATAGATTATATTTCTGAAATAGACTCTCTCTCTAACCCTCCCAAATCCTTGCGTCACTGATAATATTATGCCAGTCAGAACTGTAAACGGAAGTGCGAGGCTTATCACTTTTAGGGCATCCTTTAGAAGCAGGTAAGAGGACTCGGTTCTCGTCAAGGCATCCGCTATTTCAGGCCTTGAGAGTATTATTGCAGCGACCGTTAGAACGCTACTTATGGCAACTAGCGATAAAGCTGTTGATATGAGGGTGTCTACCCTATCCGGCTCCTTTTCCCTGTAAAAGGCCACCTCTCTAGGCAGGGAGCTAGTAATTCCTAGCGTGGCTATGGTTGAGCCAATGCCTATTACAGTTAGGGCAAGATTAAACACCCCGTATTCGAGAACCGTGTAGTGTCTTGCTATCAGCGTCCTGCTGATGAAACCGAGTAGCATCGATATAATTGTCCCAGCAAAGATTATCCCTGTCCCCCTGGCTATTCTGTGGAGTGCTTGATTTACTTCATCCATCTCGATCCCCGATTTGATGGTTTTTGACCCTATAAACTTATTTGGAACTGAGGGTTTAAGTTTTTACATTTTTCTTTCTCCAAGCCTCGCCGTTCACCGCGGGGATGCAGTAAACAGCCAGCTGGCCTTTAAGCAGAAAGCGGCACTCTTCTAAAGCCTAAAAACCAAAACCGAGCTATCTCAAGGAGGACGTGAAGAGGAAGCCTTTAATCCTCCTCAGGAACGACCAATACAAGCAGGGGAGGAGGTCAGTTCCTCAACATCCGGGGAGGCATCTTCAACCGAGCAGTTATATCTTCTGCTAAACTTATAACTACCGCCATATTTATAAGTGCTGGCGTACAACGTTGAGGCGGTGTTGGCGATGTTCGAGGACATCGATAACTTTGATGAGGCCTTTGAAAAGCTCCTCGAAGAGCTTGAATTCGACCTCTCGAATCCATTTGAGGAAGTCGAAAAGGTTCTGTGCATCGAGCCCCACCCGGACGACTGCGTCATAGGCCTTGGCGGAACGATAAAGAAGCTGACCGATGATGGAATAGAGGTCCTCTACGTCTGCATGACCGACGGCTCAATGGGAACCCTTGACGACGACCTGAGCTCCCACGAGCTTGCTCTCATCCGGAGGCGCGAGGAGGAAGAGAGCGCGGGGATGCTCGGCGTCAAAAGGATAATCTGGCTCGGTTACAGGGACACTGAGCTCCCCTACACGAGGGAGGTCAGAAAAGACCTGGTAAAGGTAATCCGCGCTGAAAAGCCCGACGCGGTTCTCGCTCCCGACCCCTGGCTCCCCTACGAGGCGCATCCAGACCACAGAAGGGCGGGCTTTCTGGCCCTCGACGCCGTGGCCTTCTCCCAGCTCCCCAACTTCGGGAGCACGGACGCGGCGGCCGGCCTGAAACCCCACCAGGTCGAGGTCTTCGGCTTCTACTACACGGCGAGGCCAAACTATTTCGTTGATATCACTGACGTCATGGAGCTGAAGCTGAGGGCGATACGGGCCCACAGAAGCCAGTTCACCGATGACGTCTGGGAGAAATGGGAGCCCTTCCTGAGAACGGTGGCGCTCTACTACGGTAAAAAGGCGGGGGTGAAGTACGCCGAGGGGCTGCGCTTCATGCCCGGCATGTTCCTGCACATAACGCCCTTCGCGGAGCTGATTTAGCCCAGCTCCATCTTTACCATTATCTCAAGTTCTCCCAGGAACTTTTCCAGGGGCATCGTGTCCAGGCCGAACTGCCTGATGCATTCGTACCTCTTGGGGTCGTCCGTGACGAGCAGACTGCCCGTGCAGATTGCCGTTGCGGCGGTGAGAATGTCCTCAAGGTCGAGCATCTTTCCCTTCTGAAGGAGCTGGGCCTCTATCTGGGCGGCTTTGACGAGTATCTCATCGCTCAGGGGGACTATCGTGTAGATGTCCCGCAGTACCTCCAGCTCCCTCTCGACGTTTTTCTTAAGGTACGCCCGAACCGAGAGGTAGCGGTAGAGCGTGATTACTGAGAGGGATACCGTGAACTTGGCCAGCGTTATCTCCAGCTGTCTCTTCCTGCCCGCGGTATGCATCCTGAGGAGCGTCCGGCTGTCGAAGGTTATCTCCGATGGGAGCGGCATGCTTCAACTCCCCTTCTTCTTTTCGAGCAGGTTGATGAGCATCTCGGCCTCTTCGTCGTCCATTATGACGTTGTCAACCTTCTTGTCGAGCTCGACGAGGTGCCAGGTCTCTATGAGCTTCTGGAGCACCTCATCGTAGGAGCGGGCCTCAAGCTTGTCCTTGAGGAGCTTTATCTTCTTCCAGGTGCTCTCATCAACTGCTATCGTTTTCATCTCCCAACCCCTCCGTGACGATTCTCCTATACGTCTCCACGCTCTTTCTGCGCGGGATTCTCTCCTTGGTTATCAGGTCGACCTCGTAGAGGCCGAAGCGTATCTTGAACCCCATCGCCCACTCGTAGTTGTCAGTCAGCGCCCAGTGGAAGTAGCCCCGGACGTCGGCGCCGTTCTCAATCGCCCTGAACAGCTCCCTCACGTGGCTGACTATGTACCGCGGCCTCAGTATGTCCTTGGAGTCCGCCACCCCGTTCTCGGTTATGTAGACCGGCTTCCCGTACTCCGCGGCTATCATCGTCGAGTCGTATATACCTTTCGGATAGACCTCCCAGCCGAAGTCGCTGGTTGGATTGTTGTCGGGCGAGACCCCCATCGGGTTTCCGGAATAGCCATAGCCCTCCGCTCCGACAAAGCTTACCATGGGCAGCTCCTTGAACTTCGGCTCGACCCACTTAACAACCTCCCTGGTGTAGTAGTTGTTCCCTATCCAGTCGTTTCTGGCCAGGTGGTTGATTTTAACCCCCTCCCAGTTCAGTTCCAGGTCCACCCTCCCCTCGTTCAGGGCATCGAGGAAGAGCCTGTTGTGGAAGTAGTCGTAGTTTTCAGCCGCTTTGACGTCCCGCTCGTCCCTCGGGTTCAGGGGATAGGCGGGGATTATGTTGAGGATTATCCCCACCGGCGCCTTCGAGAACTCCTTTATCGCATCGTATGCCCTTGCATGTGCCACCATCTGGTGAATTATAACCTTCTTCGCCGCGTTGGGGTTTAGTATCCCGGGCGGCCAGCCGACGTAGGGGGCGAGGTAGCCGAGCTCAACGGTAACCATCGGTTCGTCGAAGGTGGCCCAGAAATCCACCAAATCGGAGAACTTCCACGCAACGTACGCCGAGAACTTAACGAACTCGACTATGCTCTCCTCGTCAGCCCAGCCCCTGGCCCTCGCTCCCTCGAAGTCCCTCCTCACCTCGATGGGGTTGTGGAGCCACACGGGCAGGGTCTGATGGTTGAGCGTCACGAAGGTCGAGAAGCCGAGCTTTTTGAGGTTCTTCAGCACGGCCCGATAGTGGGCGACCTCTGAACGGTTGGCCAGTCCGTCGAGTTCCTCTAGGGCTTCCTTCTTGAGTTTAACGCGCTTTATCAGGCCGTAGGAGTCCCTCTCAACCTCGGCATCGACGCCGAAGGTCGGGCACGGGAAGATTCTGCTCCACTCTATCGTGAGCTGGTAGGCGTTCAAACCCATGTCCTTGGCGAGCCTGTGGTCGATTTCGTAAAGTTCATAATTGTTTATGCCGTCCTCGGGCAGATCGCCGCTGACGAGGTCGTTCTTGATGTTGAAGGGGTCGCGAACCCACTGCCACCAGTCGCTCCTTGCGTCTATGTTCCGCCTGAGCGGATCGCCCATCTCGAACTGAAAGGCCGACTGAACGACGCCCCAGTAAAATTCTTCCATCGGTTCCACCTGGGCATTTATAGATTTTGGTGTTTTTATAATTTTCCTACTCGCGCTGCCGTGACGCTGTGGTGCGGCAGCTGCGCTCACCGTTCCTGTTCTTCCGGACGTTTATGTGCATTGTATACCCATCCTGTTCACCAAAAAGCTTATATAGATTTCCCCCATGTTATAAAATTGACATTGTTTATAATGAGGTGGGAAACTATGAAAAAGTACCTCACCCTTGCCCTGGTGGCTCTTCTGCTTGGGAGCTTAGCCGGTTTTGCAAGCGCCGCCGAGGAGAAGGGTCCAGCCAACTTTGGCAACTATTACAACGCCAAGGCCAACGAGCTCCTTAAGGCCCTCGCAACTACCTCCGATGAGAACAAACAGGTCGAGTACCTGAAGGAGCTGACGAAGATATGGCTCCAGGACGTTCCTGCCGTTCCCGTTTACACGGGTACGGTCTTCTACGAGGCCAACACCAAGTACTGGAAGGACTGGCCCAACGAAAAGAACCCCTACGGTGTCCCGATATTCTGGGCGGGCTTTGGAACGTGGGGAACCGCACTCGCGCTCCTGGGCGTCAAGCCGACGGGCGTTCAGGACAACGGCGGCGGTGACTTCCCGAGGCACGAGACGATATACACCGCCAACAGCGCTCCCCCGACCAGCGCCAACCCCTTCCAGGGTGGCAACATAATCGGCATCGATGGCCTCGTTTTTGAGCCCCTCTTCATGCTGAACTTCATGACGACGGAGCTGAAGCCCTGGCTCGCCGAGAGCGGCACCTGGGTGAACGGCAACACCTTCGAGGTCAAGCTCAGGGACGGCCTTAAGTGGCAGGACGATCAGCCTCTGACGGCCGAGGATGTGAAGTTCTCCTTCGAGTACTACGAGAAGCTCGGCCTCAAAGACTGGGGTTCCATCGGTCTCAAGGAGGTGAAAGTCGTTGATGACAGAACGGTTGACTTTGTTTTTGAGGGTAAACCCAACGTCTGGGCCTGGAGGAGCAACCTCTACTCCGTTCTCATCATCCCGAAGCACGTCTTCGAGAGCCTTGACCCCGAGAAGGTCAAGACCATGACATTCACCGGCGATGACAAGAAGTACCTCGTCGGTTCCGGAGCTTACAGGCTCAAGGAGGTCGTCCAGCAGCAGAAGTCCATCCTTGAGAGGAACGACGACTGGTGGGGGGCGAAGTACTTCCAGAAGCCCGCCGCCAAGTACATCATCCAGCTCTACGTTTCGAGCAACGACCAGGCCGCCAACATGTTCCTCAAGGGCGACCTCGACGTCGCCACCTACTACATGGACATCGCCGAGCTCAAGAAGCAGAACCCGAACATCGTCAGCTGGCTCGACACCGAGCCCTACTTCCCGCCCGTCGTTCCGGTGGTTCTCTACTTCAACACCCAGCGCGAGCCCCTCAACAACCCCGAGGTCAGGAAGGCGATAGCCATGGCCATCAACCCGCAGCAGATCGTCCAGCAGGGCCCGATAAGCGCCGTCCCGGACCAGACCCCGCTCGGACCCATCATGCAGGGCTGGAAGGAGAAGATAGGCGCCAAGGACCTCATCAACGAGTACGGCTGGAAGTACGGGGACATAGCCGACGCGATAAAGATACTCGACAAGCTGGGCATCAAGGACACCGACGGCGACGGCATCAGGGAGTACAACGGAAAGCCCCTTGAGCTTCACTTCGTAACCTGCTCCGGCTGTTCTGACTGGATACAGGCGGGCGAGATTATAGCCAACCAGCTCAAGCCCCTCGGAATCAAGGTCGTCATAGACAAGGGCGACTGGACCAACTTCTTCATGCAGAAGCTCAACGGCGGCGACTTCGACCTCGCGCTCCACTGGGCCGGAACCTTCAAGCCCGACCCGTACAGCGTCTACTACAGCCTGATGTACAACGAGAACCCGCCGGCCACGCCGACCCCGACGACAACCACGACGACCAGTTCACCGAGCCCGACCACCACTACCACGCCCTCGACCACCTCACCGACGACCAGCAGCCCGAGCACTACCTCATCGAGCTCGCCCACCACAACCACATCCGGCGGAGGTAGCACCTGCGGTCCGGCCGCCTTGGTGCTGCTGGCGGCTGTGCCCCTCCTTCTGAGGAGGAGGCGCTGACGCTTTTTCTTCCTTTTGACAGTTTATAACGGGAGGGAAAGCAATGGGGTTCAGGAAGTATCTCGCCAGGAAAACCCTCGTTTACGCGATAACTTTCCTGTTCGCGGTTACGCTCAACTGGCTCCTGCCCAGGCTCATGCCCGGCAACCCTATAGAGGCCATGATAGAATCAAACCTCAACCTTGCCCCCGGCGAGAAGGAGATACTGATTAAATTCTACGAGGAGCTTTACGGGCTCAACGAGCCCCTCTGGAGGCAGTTCGTGAACTTCTGGGTCAGGCTCTTCCACGGGGACCTGGGCTACAGCCTCCTCTACAAGGCCCCCGTATGGGATTTAATCAAGCACGCCCTTCCCTATGATATCGCCATCCTCCTCCCTGCCATAGCGCTCAGCTGGCTGGTCGGAAACTGGCTGGGCGCGATAGCGGGTAAGAATAAGAAGTACGACCGCTACATGATGCCCGTTTTCTACTTCCTCGCGAGCATGCCCTACTTCTGGTTCGCCATGCTCCTCGTCTACTTCGTCGGGGTCAGGGCCGGATGGCTCCCCTACCAGGGCGCCTACGACCCTTCCCTGCTCCCCAGCTTCTCGTGGGAGTTCATAAAGAGCTTCATCTCCCACTGGATACTCCCCTTCCTGAGCCTGTTCATAGTCATGATAGGGAGCTGGGCCATAGGAATGCGCAACATGATAATCTACGAGCTTGAGGCCGACTACGTCCGCTACCTTGAGGCACTCGGCGCGAGCGAGAGACTGATGACCAGCCACGCCTACAGGAACGCCATACTGCCTCAGGTCACCGGTCTCGCTTTACAGCTCGGCCTGATGGTTGCCGGAGCCATAGCGACGGAAATAGTCTTCAACTACCCGGGGATAGGCATACTCCTAATGAACGCGGCGCTGAGCCAGGACTACTTCCTGCTCCAGGGCGCGTTCCTCATGGTCGTAATCTCGGTTCTCGCGGCGAACTTCATCATAGACATAGTCTACGCCTTCATCGACCCGCGCGTCAGAACGAGCTACACGGAGGGTTGAAGATGGCCAGGGAGAGCAGGCTCTACAAGTTAAAACTCGCAATGAGGAACAACAAGTTCCGCTTCGGCTTCGGGGTACTCCTGTTCTTCGTGGCGTTCGCCATAGTCGGGCCCATGTTCACCGTGTTCTCCAGCGATGGCCTCTACTACGAGACCATACCCGGAACGAACATCACGGTGGCGACGTACTCCGCCAAAACGCTCCCGCCGATGACCCACGAGAACCTTACGACATACACTGGCAACCAGGTTGAGGTCCTCCACATCCTCGGAACCGACAAGCTCGGAAAGGACCTCTACGCCCTCCTCGTCTACGGTCTGAGAACGAGCCTCTGGGTGGCGGTGCTGGCTGCGGTGATTGGAACCGCACTCGGAATTACCATAGGCTTCATCGCGGGCTACAAGGGCGGGCTGACCGACGAGCTGCTCATGATGTTCGTCAACATAATGCTGGTCATCCCGTCGATAGTGCTCCTGATACTGGTCGCGGCCTACCTCGAAGCCAGAAGCCCCGAGGTTCAGGCGCTCATCATAGGCCTAACCGGCTGGCCGTGGGTGGCCAGGGCAGTTCGCTCCCAGACCCTCTCGCTGAAGAACCGCGAGTTTGTGAACCTGGCGCGGATAGTCGGCCTCAGCGACCTCAGGATAATCTTCGAGGAGATAATGCCCAACATGATTTCCTACATCTTCATGGTCGGAATCCTGCAGTTCAGCGGCGCGATACTCGCCTCGGCGACGCTCGACTTCATAGGCCTCGGCCCAACGACGGCGGTATCGCTGGGAACGATACTCCAGAAGGCGATAGCCCACAACGCCCTCCAGTTCGGCTGGTGGTGGTGGTTCATCCCGCCCGGGCTGATAATCACCCTCATCATCACAGCGTTGTTCTTCATCAACCTGGGCATGGAAGAGGTGTTCAATCCGAGGCTGAGGAGGGAATGACATGCTCACCGTTGAGAACCTAAGAATTTACTACGCAACTCCCGTCGGCCACGTAAAGGCCGTTGACGGGGTTTCCTTTGAGGTCAAGGAGGGGGAAGTCTTCGGCATAGCCGGCGAGAGCGGCTGCGGAAAATCAACCCTCGTGCACTCCCTCATACTCAGGAAGCCGCCGATGGTTCACATGGGCGGAAAGGCGATCTTCAAAGGCAGGGATTTGATGAGGCTGAGCGAGGAAGAGGCCAGAAAAATACGCTACAGCGAACTCTCAATAATCCCCCAGTACGCGATGAACGCCCTCAACCCGACCAAGAAGATAAAGGACATAGTCTGGGACTTGGCCAGGGAGCACGGCCACTCGGACAGGGAGGAGGTCGAGAAGCTCCTCCGCGAGAGGCTGGCTATGGTGAAGCTCAGCCCCAAGGTTGCGGACATGTATCCAGTCGAGCTGAGCGGCGGAATGCGCCAGCGCGCCACCATGGTTGTCTCAACGCTCCTCAACCCCGACCTGCTCATCGCCGACGAGGTAACCTCGGCCCTCGACGTCACGACTCAGAGAGTAGTCATCGAGCTGCTCCACCACTTCATGGAGGAGGGCATAGTCAGGTCGATAATCTTCGTCACCCACGACCTGGCCATACTCGACAAGATAGCGGACAGGATAATGATCATGTACGCTGGCAAGGTCGTCGAAATCGGCCCCACGGATGAACTCATCAACGAGCCGAGCCACCCGTACACCCAGCTCCTCCTCAACTCCCTGCCGAGGATGGGGGTGCAGTACAGGAAGCAGAAGCTCAAGGGAATTCCCGGCTACCCGATAAGCCTCCTCAAACCGCCGAAGGGGTGCCGCTTCTACACCCGCTGTCCCTACGCCCTCGACAGGTGCCCGCACGTTGAGCCCAGCCTTGTGAAGATCGGTGAGAGCCACTACGCGGCATGCCATCTACTCGGGGGTGAGGAGCAATGAGCCTTCTCGAAGTCGAACACCTGACCAAGGTATTCACATCGGGCCTGATCGGCGGCTTTGAAATCCGGGCGGTTGACGGCGTCAGCTTCACCATCGGAAAGGGCGAGATAGTTTCCCTCGTCGGCGAGAGCGGGAGCGGAAAAACCACCGTCGGAAAGCTCATACTCCGGCTGATAAAGCCCACCTCCGGGAGGATACTCTTCGAGGGTCGTGACGTAACCGGGCTGAGCAAGAAGCAGCTGAGGAGGGAGTACTACAGGGACGTCCAGGCCGTTTTCCAGGATCCCTTCGCGAGCTTCAACCCGCTCCACCCGATAGACCGGGCCTTCGACCTCGTCTTCGACTCCTACCTCACGGACGTCAGCAGGGGCGAGCGCGACGACATGATCGACAAGGCGCTCATCCAGGTCGGCCTCAACCCCGACGAGGTGCGCGGCAAGTTCCCGCACCAGCTCAGCGGCGGACAGCTTCAGAGAATCCTCATTGCGAGGGCATTGCTGCTGAAGCCGAAGCTCCTAATAGCGGACGAGGCGGTTTCGATGCTCGACGCGTCGACCAGAATCGACATCCTCAACCTCCTCGGCGACTTCAGGGACAGGCACGACACCTCGGTTCTCTTCGTTACCCATGACCTGGCGCTCGGCTACTACATCAGCGACTCGACGATAATCATGTACCGCGGAACCATCGTCGAGATGGGCGACACGGAGAAGGTGTTTCACAATCCGCTCCACCCGTACACCAGGATGCTCCTGGAGAGCGTTCCCGATTTGAACGTCAAGTGGGAGTTCAGGGGAATCGAGCCCGAGAAGGAGGAGCGCGGCATCTACGAGATAGCCGGATGCCGCTACGCACCGAGGTGTCCGAAGGCCAAGGACGTCTGCTTCAAGGTTCGCCCCGAGCTCCGCGAGGTCGAGAAGAACCACTGGGTTGCCTGTCATCTCCACGGGGGTGAGTGAGATGCACTCGACGATTAGGGAGATTAGAAAGACCCCAGAGGGAATAAAGAAGGCTCAAAAGGCCTTTGAGGATTTCATAGCCAATCACGACTTCCGGTTACCGAGGGAGATAGTTTACACTGGCTGTGGCAGTTCACACTTCCTGTCGCAGCCGCTGGCCATGGCAACCACCCGCCTCGGGGGCAGGGGGTTCAGCGCCCCCTGCTCCGAACTTTTGTATTCGAGGGAGTGGTACCCAATAGGAAATCCCGAACTTCTCGTGGCCATCTCCCGCTCCGGCGAGACCACGGAGGCCATAAAGGCCCTCGATGCCCTGAACGTTCCCAGGTTCGCCCTTACGGCGTACGAAAGCACACTCTCAAGGGAAGCCGACCACGCCCTAATCGTTCCTGCCCACGAGGAGAGCGTCGTAATGACCCACTCCTTCACGGCCTTCTACTTCGCCTTCCTGCAGCTTCTCCTCCGTTCGTACGGGCGGGAAACCTACGACGCGGAACTCGTCTCGGAACTAACGAAAGAAGTCCTGCGGAGCGAGGACTACATCAGGGAAATCGTCAGCGGCTTCGACTTCAGGAACGTCATCTTCCTCGGCTCGGGAATCCTCCATCCGGTGGCACTTGAGGCGATGCTGAAGATGAAGGAGATGGCCCTCTTCTGGAGCGAGGCATACCAGACCTTCGAGGTCAGACACGGCTTCAAGTCCATAGCCGACGACGGAACGCTCGTCGTTCTCCTCGTGGACGAGCCCTTCGAGTGGCACGAAAAGCTCACGGAGGAGTTCCAAGACCAGGGTGCGAAGGTTCTCACCGTTGGAAGGCGCGATACGGGAGCCGATTACTTTATCGAGGTTCCGGGGCTGAGCCCGCCGGCCAACGTGGTTCTCTACCTGCCGGTTATCCAGCTCCTGGCCTACTACAAGGCCGTTGGGCGCGGACTCAACCCCGACAGGCCGAGGTTTCTGAGCAAGGTGGTGAAGTGGTGATGGTCATGAAGGTTGAGCACGACGGCAGGGTTTACGTTATCGACGGCGAGAGGGTTGTAATCTACGGCGGAACACTCCAGTTCTTCCGCATTCCGAGGAGGCACTGGCGCGACAGGCTGGAAAAAATGAGGAGGCACGGCCTCAACACGGTTGACACCTACGTCGCCTGGAACTGGCACGAGCCTGAAAATGGTGAGTTCGACTTCACTGGCGAGACGCACCCCCAGAGGGACCTGGTGGGCTTCCTTGAGCTGGTTCAGGAGATGGGGATGCACGCCATCGTCAGGCCCGGCCCCTACATCTGCGGTGAGTGGAGGAACGGCGGAATTCCGGAATGGCTAATCAACGGGCACCCGGAGATACTCGCCAGGGGGCCGGACGGCGCCCTGCCGCGGGACATCTACTACCCGCCGATTACATACCTCCACCCGACCTACCTGGAGGCCGTCTCCCGTTGGTACGAAGGGGTTCTTCCGATAATCCGGGACTACCTCCACACCAACGGGGGGCCGATAGTAAGCGTCTCCATAGACGACGAGCCGTCCTACTGGGAAACGATATTCCAGCCGTTCCTCACCGACTACAACGACGTCGTCGTTAAACCCGGCGGCCTCTGGGAGGAGTGGCTCAGGGAAAACTACACCCTCGACGAACTGGGCGAGCGCTACGGAAGGCCAATCGGGGACTACTCCGAGGTCTACGCGCCGGCGAGCGAAAACGAGCCTTTGCCGAAGCTCCTCGACTGGCACCGCTTCAAGATATGGATGACCAACCGCTACGTTGAGACCCTCTACGACCACCTCAAGCGCTACATCGACGTCCCGATAAGCATACTCGACCCCTACCTCCTCCTCGCGGCCTGGAAACACTTCTACCGCTACGTGAGTGAGAAGAACCTCGATATCCACCTCTGGACAGAGTTCTGGTACTCCTTCTACCGCTCCTTTGACTTCAAGGAGGACAGGCTCGGGCACATTTATTACAAAACCGGAATCTACCGCTTCTATCAGAGAAAACTCGGAACGCCGCCTCTGAGCATAGAGACTCAAGCCTCGCTGGCCCACACGATAGAGCCGGACGAGGCGGAGCTGCTCTACGCCCTCCTTCCGGCCCTCGGAATCCACAACATCAACTACTACCTCTACGCCGGCGGGGAGAATCCAGAAGGCTACGAGTCGCACAACGGAATAACCTGGGACGTTTACTCGCCGGTCGGTCTTGATGGAAGCGAGAGGCCGCACGTCGAGCCTATTAGGTGGCTCGGCGAATTTTTGAGTGGCAACCCAGGTTTCGTGGAAAGCCCGCTCAGGCCGAGGCTCGCCTTCGGAACCTACGAGCCCTACGAGCCCCTCTCGCTCTGGGGACTGAGGGATGGCCTTAAGGAGAGCGTCAACCTCAACGAGTACCTCTTCGGAGAGCGCGGGCTTTTGACGCTCCTGGCGATGAGCAACGCCCCCTTCGACGTCCTCGACCTTGAGGAGGCAAGCGTCGGAGAGATGTTGGCGTACGGCCAGCTCTGGGTCTACAGCCTCGACTTCATGTCCAGAGACGTTCAGGACAAGCTCGTGGAGTTCGTTGAGCGGGGCGGCAACCTCGTAATCCTCCCGATGCTCCCCTACCTGGACGAGAACATGAAGCCGTACTCCACCCTGGCAGACTACCTTGGCGTTGAGGTTGAGCCGGCGGAGGCGAGGGACAACGTCAGGCTCATCCCCTTCGTCAGCGTCTCCTCGGACGGGATTGACAGAATGATAACGAGAAATGTGGTCAGAGAAGTGCGGGGCGGAACGCCGGTAGTATTCGCCAGCGGCAAGCCTGTGGGGGCGCTCGTTCGGAAGGGAAGGGGAAGCGCGGTAGTTCTCGGCTTCAGGCTCCAGTACTTCGGCAGCCACCACGACCTCCACAGAAAGTTCGTTGATAAACTGCTGTCCCTCCAGGGGATTGAACGGGACTTCGAGGTCACGGACAGGGACATGATAGCGATTCCGCGCGGCAACTACCTTGTCCTCGCCAATCCGCGCGGCCACAGGGTATTCGGGAAGGTTCGGTACGGGGGGACTGAGGTTCCAAAGCTCATGGACGGGATAGAGATGAGGAAGCGCGGCGTTCTCTTCCTGCCCTTTGAGGTCAGGTACGGCGACGTCGAGGTCGTTTACTCCACCGCGACCGTCCTCTGCAGGGATGGCGACGTGCTCCACCTCCGCAACCATCTCTCGAACCTCAGTGAGGTGGCGCTGAGGAACGTTGAAGACGTCAGGGTCGTCGGCGGTAAAATCGTGGACGAGTCCCTCTCGGACGGGGTTCTTACCATTGTGATCGAACACGAGCCCGGGGACTTTGAGCTGGAGTTCTGACTCCACTGCCTCCTTCACTTATTTTTGGGCAACCGTTTTAAGCCCTCATGAGAACCCCGGAACGCGATGATGAGTGATGGGCGAACCGATCGATGAGGACGGAAAGGTGATCGCTGAGCAAACCCTTTTAAGGCCCATCCTCAACCTTTTCCCGGGATGATGATTTCAGCCTTGTCTGAGGCTCGTGATGATGGAGTGACGGACTGACCGTGATGCTCCGTTCTGCTTTTTTCGATTAGCCTAACAAAATTGGAAAACCTAATAAAGTTTGGTTCCGAGGGCGGTATGGAAAGGTTTAAATATTTTGTGCATATGCACAAAATTGTGGTGATACCGTGGAGGAGATTTACAGGCCCATATGGGTCAGCATCGTTGGCAACGTCCTCCTATCCGTTTTCAAACTAATCGTGGGTTTTCTGTATTCAAGCATAGCCCTCATATCCGATGGCGTTCATTCCCTGAGCGATGTCATCACGAGCGTCGTAGGCTACGCTGGAATAAAAATCTCCTCGAAGCCGCCCGATAAAAGCCACCCCTTCGGCCACTCACGATTCGAGCCCCTGGTGGCGTTCCTGATAGGTGAGGCCCTTCTCGTCGTCGCGTACGAGATTGGAAGGGACTCCGTTGGGAGGCTCGTTCGTGGGGAGGTCGTTGAGGTAAATGGGATAATGCTCGGCGTAACGATACTTTCAATCCTCGCGAAGGAATTGATGTTCCGCTACTCCGTCCACGTCGGCAGGAAGCTGAACAGCCAGATACTCGTTGCTGATGCATACCACCACAGGAGCGATGCTCTGAGCAGCGTAGCTGTCCTAATCGGCCTCGGTGCCCAGAAACTCGGCTTTCAGTACGGTGACGCGCTCGCGGGTCTAGTCGTCGCGGTCTTCCTCGTGAAGGTTTCGCTTGAGATAATCCTTGAGAACATTGGGTATCTGACGGGACAGGCCCCGCCCTTCGAGATATGTGAGGAGATAAAGAAACGCGCGCTGGGCGTTCCCAACGTTCTCGGCGTTCACGACCTCCGCGCTCACTACGTCGGAAACAGACTCCACGTCGAGCTACATATAGAGGTTCCCCCCGAACTGACGCTGAAAGAAGCCCACGACATCAGCGAGGAGGTGAAGAAGCGCATAGAGGAAATCCCCGATGTGGAGGTTGCCTTCGTTCACGTGGACATAAAGGGGCTGTTTCATAGATAATAACAAGTGAAACTTTTAAGTATTTTTGGCACGAATTCTTTTTGGGTGCGAGAGCGGTGAAGCTTTATCGAAGTGGTGAAGTCGCAAAGAAACTTGGAGTTTCTAAGATGACAGTCCTCCGCTGGATTAAATCAGGCAAACTCAAAGCCCACAGAATCGGCAAAGAATACCGAGTTCCAGAAAGTGAAATTAAGAGAATTCTTGAGGGCAAAATCCCCGATAAAGTCGTCATTTACGCAAGAGTTTCAAGCAGAGACCAGAAGGAAGACTTAGAAAGACAAATCGAATACCTCAAGAATTACTCCTCATCCAGAGGTTATCAAGTGGCTAAAATCATTACGGACATTTCTTCCGGATTGAACGAGAACAGGAAGGGATTAAAACAGCTCTTCAAACTCGTCGAAAGCGGAGAAGTTACTAAAGTCATCATAACTTACCGGGACAGGCTCACCCGCTTCGGCTTCAAATACCTCGAACAATACTTTAACTCTCACGGCGTTGAGATTGAAGTAATCTTCGACGATGAGGAGAAAACACCAGAAAAAGAACTTGTTGAGGACTTATTAGCCATCGTAACATCCTTCGCTGGAAAGCTTTACGGGGCTCGTTCTCATAAGAAAAAACGCCTCGTCGAGGCGGTAAAGAATGCCCTCAGAGACAATTAAACTCACGGCAAAATTCAAACTCAAGAAAACGCCAGAAGGATTAGATGTCCTCTTCAAAACTTACCGGGAAATCGTGAACTTTCTCATCACTTACGCTTTCGAAAACAACGTTACCAGCTTTTACCGGCTGAAAAAGGAAACTTACAAGAGCCTCCGGAAAGAGTATCCAGAACTACCGAGTCACTACCTTTACACGGGTTGTCAAATGGCGACTGCAATCTTCAAAAGCTTTAGAAAGCGGAGAAAGAAGGGAAAGGCCAAGGGAAAGCCGGCATTCAAAAAAGAAGTCATAATGCTCGACGACCACCTGTTCAAACTCGACTTGGAGAAGGGAACAGTAAAACTCTCCACTCCCAGGGGACGAATCCAGTTAGAGTTTTACCCGGCCAAATACCACGAGAAGTTCAAGGGCTGGAAGGTTGGCCAAGCGTGGTTAGTGAGAACGCCGAAAGGGACATTTCTAAACGTCGTCTTCTCTAAAGACGTTGAGGTTAAAGAGCCGAAAGCCTTTGTCGGCGTGGACTTGAACGAGAACAACGTTACCCTTTCCCTTCCAAACGGGGAATTCGTTCAAATCACCACCCACGAGCGGGAGATTAGGACTGGTTATTTCGTGAAAAGGAGAAAAATCCAACAGAAAATTAGGGCTGGAAGAAAGAGAAAAGAACTCCTTGAAAAATACGGGCGGAGGGAGAAGAACAGGCTTAACGACTTGTATCATAAGCTCGCCAACAAAATCGTCGAGTTGGCGGAAAAATATGGTGGGATTGCTTTAGAGGATTTAACGAAAATCAGAGAGTCAATCAGGTATTCCGCCGAGATAAATGGAAGACTCCACAGGTGGAGTTTTCGGAAGCTTCAAAGCATTATCGAATACAAGGCGAAATTAAAGGGTGTTAGGGTTGTTTTCGTGAATCCTGCTCATACTTCCTCCCTGTGCCCGGTGTGTGGGGGTAAGTTAAGCCCGAATGGGGGCAGGATTGTGAAGTGTTTGAATTGTGGGTTTGAGGCTGATAGAGACGTTATCGGCTCTTGGAATGTTCGTTTGAGAGCCTTGAAGATGTGGGGAGTCACCGTTCCCCCCGAAAGCCTTCTAATGAGCGGAGGAGGAAGGTTATCCGCTACTTTTGGAACTTGCGAACCAATCGTAGCGGATAACCAGAACGGTTACGGAATAACTTCCCTCAAATCCCTCAAAAACTCTTCCAAGTGCTCTCTCCTCACGTGGGGCATCATGACGATTCTGATGTAGCCCCTGTGGGCGCTTATGCCCCAGCCGCGCCTCTTCAGCTCCTCCTCCACTTCCTCAAGGTTCTCGGTTCCGAAGGACACTATGTTGAGAACCGGCTCCCTGATCAGATAAACGCCCGGTATTTTCTTGAGCTCCCCGGCAAACCACCGGCTCAGCTCCATGGCTTTTCTCACTACCTCCATGTAACCCTCGAAGCCGAGGTGCTTGATCATCGCCCACACCGCTAAAGCGCTCGCGCCTGGACGGGTCCCTGTTATCGTGGCCTGCCACACCTTTCCACCGGCAAGATACGGCGCCGGAACGCTTATCGCCTCCAGAAATCTCTTCTCCCTGAAGATTATTCCCCCCGCTGGAATCGGAACCATGCCCATCTTGTGAGGGTCTATCGTTACGCTCTTCACGCCCTTGAGCCTGAAGTCGAAGTCCGGAATCTCGTAGCCTAAAGCTTTTGCGAAGGGTATCACGAAGCCCCCGAAGGCGGCATCCACGTGGAGGGGAAGGCCGTAGTCCAGGGCCAGGTCGCTCAGGGCAGGGATGTCGTCAACGACTCCCAAACCGGTGGTTCCGGCTATTCCGACTATCCCAATCGTGTCCTCGGTAATCTTCTCCTCGACGTCCCTAACGTTGACCGAGTAGTCTTTATTCAGCTCCGCCCAGACGAGCTTAACGCCGAGCATCTCGCTCGCCTTCAGGAAAGAGAAGTGAGCGCTCTCGGGCAGAATGAGCTCCGGTTTCTCAACGCCCGCTAGGTTCCGGAAGGCCCTGACCGCTAAGATGTTCGCCTCGGTTCCGCCGGAAACTATGTGCCCGTAGCCCCTCTCAAGGCCGAGGAGGTTCGAGAGCATTTCTATGGCCTCTTCCTCGATCCTCTGGCTCCCGACGTGCAATCCAGGGTCGCCCAGGTTTCTGTCAATGTAGCGGCGGACGACTTTGAGGGCGAAGGGATGCGGGTACGTGCACATCGAACCGAGTATCCTCCCCGAATCGAAGGTAAGGTCGGGCGACGTTTTTTCCTCAAGCTCCTCCAGAACCTCTTCCTCGCTCGCGCCTCTCCTCGGGAACATCCTCTCACCAGCCTGGCACTAGTCGTCCGGTATGAATTTAAGCTTTTGCCCTTTTGATGTAGGTCTTAAAGAACAGCGGTGTCGTCAGTGCAGTCAGCATCGAGACCACTATGACGCTGGCGAACAGGACCTGGTCTATCAGCCCGGTGGTGAGGCCGAAGGTGAGTATGGCCAGCTCCAGGCTTCCCCTTCCGCCCATTCCAATGCCCACTAGGATTGACTCCCTCCAGCCGAGGCCGAAGAGCCTGCTCCCCAGGCCGCAGCCGATGAGCTTCCCTAGGACGGCAGCGAGGTAGAGGGCCGCTATGAGGGCCAGGCTTATGCTCGCCGTTGGCGGATTGAACATCAGGCCGACGTAGATGAAGAACAGCGGTATGAAGAACTCGGTGAGCACCACCTGGAGGTCTTCGATCAGCTCGTTCAGCTTTATCCTCGTGACCACGAGCGGGTCCTTTCTCTCGCGGAGCCTGCTTATCGTAAGCCCCGCCAGATATGCGCCGATTATCTGGTTCAGGCCGGCCTTCTCCGCTATTATCGCCAGCGCAAAGGTGAGGATGAGTGTGAAGGTGAAGAAGACGTTCAGGTTCCGGACGATCGAGTAGAACCACTTCGCCCTCTTGAAGACGTACTCCGAGATGAGGAGCGTCGCTCCGATGAAGGCGAATATCTTGACGGTCAGGATTCCGAAGGATAGGGCATCCAGGCTCCCGCCGGCCATCGCGGTTATGATGCCTATCAGGTAGACTGCCATTATGTCGTCGGCGAACGCCGCACCCATGAGGATCGACGAGACCTCCCTCTTAACGCGCTCCTTAACGAGGATTCCGCTCGTGACCTCTATCGCGGTGTTTCCGAGGGTTATTCCCACGAAGATGGCGGCGGTGGTTCCCTTGCCGAAGTACTCGACTGTTAGGAACCCCAGGATGAACGAGGCGGCAACCCCCAGGCTGGCCACGACGATGGCCTTCTTGGTGTTCTGCGCTATCGCCGAGAAGTTGCTGGTGAGCCCCATGTAGAGCATCATCATTATGAGCCCGAACCTCGCAAGGACGCCCAGCTCCTCGCTCGGCTCTATGATGCCCAGGATGAAGGGGCCGAGGAGTATTCCCGTCAGCACGTGGGCTATTATCGGGTGTATCTCGGCCTTCTCGAAGAGCCACTCGATGCTCTTCGCAACCACGAGGAGAATTGCCAGGGCCAGCAGGAAGTCCACGTCATCCCCTCCTCATGAGTAGAGCACCTATCACCCAGAGCGCCATGAGGATTATCGCCAGTACTATGGCTATTCCCGCGGCGCTTCTGCTCGTTCCGAAGACTATCGGTATCGGTCCTATCATTATGACCCCGCCGCCCTCCACCTCGCCCCCGCCGCCGAGGGCCGAGATGGCCGTTCCAATAAAGACTAGCAAGAATCCGAGCATTATCATTCCCATGCCCGTCATTATGAGCAGGCTTCCCTTGTCCATACGTTGGAGACTTTCCCCTCATCTTTTAAAACTTAACCCAAAGGATTTAAACCCGGGGGAGGGATTCTCTAATATGCTCGTGCTCGTTGACCTCGACGATACCTTGTGCAACACGTGGGAGGCCGGGAAGTACACGATAATCCGCCTTATTCCCTTTCTGCTGAAACGGAGGAAGTTTAAGGCTTTCTTCTACATACTCACCGCCAGGTACCGTGAGCTGGAGCAGTCGCGGGAAATCCACATGATGGACCTGGACAAAATCGTGGAGAACCTCCTGGAGAAGGTCTACGCCAGGGTTCCTCCGGAGGAGCTTGAGGAGATGCAGGAACTCATAGACAGGGTGTTCTTCTCCAACCTCCGGCTCTTCCCGGATGCGGTGCCTTTCCTTGAGGCGCTGAAACGCATGGGTGCCAAGGTGGTCCTGGTGACGGACTCCTCGACTCGGTGGCAGAGGAAGAAGCTCGAATACCTTGGCATAAAGGACTACTTCGACGCCCTCATAATAAGCGGCGAGACCGGGCACAGCAAGCTCGATCCCCACAACTTCCGCCTGGCCAGGCGGCTCTTTCCGCACGAGGACGAGGTTTACATGGTCGGGGACAGGGACGATACAGACATGAGGGGCGGGAAGGAGGTAGGTGCGACCACGATACTCGTTGGCAGGGGATACTTCAAGGGGAGGCGCCCCAGGCACGCGGACTACGTGGTGAGGAACCTTATGGAGGCGCTGGAGGTGATAAGGAATGAGCATGAAAAGCGAGCTGAAGCGTAAGTCCCTCCACCTCACCGGGCTGCTGGTTCCGGCCTTTTATCTCCTCTTCGGGCGGGATCTCACGCTCACGTTCGTTGGCCTGGCGTTCTTCATCTTCGTTGTGCTGGAGCCCTTCAGGATAATCGAGGAGCTGAGGGACAACATAAAGAGGAGGCTCAAGATATACGTGGACAACGACGTCATGGAGCGCGTGGAGGTTCTTGAGAAGCAGATCGACGAGATAACCCGGAGCCACGAGCGCTATCGCGTGGCGGCGCACATATACTTTGCAGCGGCGGCCTTCATAGTGGTATACTTTTTCCCGGGGGAGATAGCCATCGGCGCCATCACCGTCGCCACGGTTGGGGATGCCCTCGCTGCTATAATCGGGAAATCCCTGGGCAGGCACCGCTTCAGCAACGGAAAGAGCCTTGAGGGGAGTCTCGCCTACTTCCTCTCCGGCGTGCTGATTCTGTGCCCCCTGGTCGGCCCCTTCTTGGCTGTTATCGGTTCGTTAATCGGGGCCCTTGTTGAGCTCTACGGTCTGCCCCCTGGTGGAAACCCCGCCAATCAGCTGGACGATAACTTCTCCAACCAGCTTGCGATAGCGATAGCACTGTACCTTGCGGGCTTTATTTCCCTCTGAGGAAAAAATGCAAGAATACAGAAAAAGATGGTCACTCAATCGTGACCACGGCAAACTCCGAGAACGTGTCCGCGTCTCCCCATTCATCGCCCGGCGCGTTGTCCTTAACGGCATCCTGGAGCGGCAGTACGTCAACGGCCGAGTCCCCGCCGCCCTGTCCGGTCACGTAGGCAACGATTCTCAGCTTCTCGGGCTCTCCCCCGATGGCCGTCCACGGAATCGCTATCTCCAGGGTCTGGAGTCCGTTCTCGGCGCCGCCGGTGTAGGCGTAGAACCCTACCCACTTGAGGTCTTCGTACTTCCAGGCGGTGCCGTTCCAGAGTGCGAGCTGGGCGCTGGTTATGTTGCCGGTTCCCTTGTCGCCGAAGAACTCCCCGTTCCAGAAGAAGTAGAGCTGGGCGTCAACTCCGCCGGTAAAGCTCACCTTCCTGCCCCAGGCATCGGTTCCGGTCGTGTATCCACCGTCCCGGTAGTCCAGTGCTATGCCGTAGGAGACCCTCCATGATGCCTTGTTCTCGGTGGTGAGGGCTATGTACAGGAACCGGTCGTCGTAGTCAACGTAGAGTGCCTTAAGGTTGGCGCCGTTCTGACCGAAGCCTGTATCGTCAGCGGCAAGCGGCTCCACGCCCCAGTCGTTGAGGTTGCCGTCTATGTCCTTGGTGAGGTTCTTGGCGAGTTCCTCCATGTATTTCTCGCGCGCGTATTCGCCCTCCTGGGCCTTTCTGAGGATCTCCTCCATCTCTCCGACGATTTTCTTGAGGCCGGTGTATGCGCGGTATATCTTAAGGGCACCCGCAAACTCTGCATCCCTGTTCATTAGTTCCCTTCCACCGTTGTACATCTTTAGTAAATCCGCGACTTTATTCTGGAGCTCGCTGAGTCTCTTCGTAACGTCTTCGGGTAGCGACATGTTGCCGAGTTCTGCCGCTATCTCCGTGTATCTGCTGTAATCTTCCTCAAAGTGATACGGACCGTAGTACTTTCCAATGGAGATTATTGTTGAGTGCAGTTTCTCTATCCTTTCCCGTTCCCTCACCTCCTTCATTGAGAGAACGTCTGCACTTTCCACTATGGAGTTGAACTTGATGGTAATGTACACGTCCGGGACGTTGTCGATCAGTTCATCGGCCGTGTTCTCGGTGCTTATGGTATCAACGATGTCGCTTATACCGTCATTGTGCATTGGGTCGCCGAAGTTCCAGACGCCCTCCCCGTAGCTGAATCCCGTGGCAACCTGGAATCTAAATGTCCGGGCGTCCCCGAAGACTTCCAGCGGAATCCCGACTTCAACTGTATTCTTGGATAGATCAACCCCTATTATGGAGTCTTCCACGGGTACGATTTCTCCGTTCGCGTTAACGAAGTACAGGAGCGATTTGAGGCCGCTCCCTCCGGGTGCAACGGCATGGGTTTGTCCCGTGTGCTGGTCACTGCACAGGTTTATCACCATCTGGAGGTTCCAGCTGATAACGGTCTTCGTGTCCATCTGGCCAGCGAACCAGTCCGCTCCATCATCTTTGTAGTCTATCGGAACCGCTATGAACGTCGCTCCGTTGTCCCCGATTTTTATGTTGCTCATGTTCCTGAACTTGAACAGGAAGTAAATGTACCTGTCGTCTTTGGTAACGCCAACTTCAGTTAGGTCTGCGTGTGAGGACCTCTTGCCCGGCAGATATTGATCCTTGTCGGTTCTTTGATCTCCCGAGGCATCATTCCAGATGAAGACTCCATCCTGGACTGTGTACGAGTTGGGTGCGAGACTTACCTCGGGCCAGTCGGTGGGGTCTCCGTCGACGTCGATGTCCCCAACCCACATCACGTTGACTCCCATCTCAAAGGCATTGTTGTCCTCGTTGGCTTCTTTTATGAGGTTGTCCTCGTCCACGGTTGCCTTTAGAATGTACCGTCCGGTTTCGTTTGGCTTCCATACGAATGTCAGTTCTCGCTCCTCTCCGGCGCTGAGGCTAATCGTCCAATTGGAGAGGGGTGTATCGTTGAGATACACCTTGACCTCGACACCGGATGCCGGAAGGGAACCGAGGTTTTTCACTGTGACGTTGTATATGGCCGTTCTGTTGAGACCGACGACACTGGGGCCGGTTACGCTGATGGTAAGCTCGGGCACCGGAATGAACATCTCAAACCCGGACATCTCGGTGATGACGTCGGTGTCGCCCCATTCGTCTGCGTTGTCCGCGGCGGCGCCTTCCTGCGGGAGTACGTCAACGGCGGAGCCGCTTTCACCGGTTACCCATGCGGCGACCGCGAATTTGCGGGGCATTCCTCCGATGGCTGACCACGGTATCGCGACTTCGAGGGTTTTAAGGCCCGTTGAACTGTCCCCGGTGTAGCCGTACTTCCCGCCCATATCGGTCAGGTCCGGCCAGTTCCAGCCTCCGTTGTATGAATTGAGCTGCGCGGTGGTTATTGATGCTTTGCCGTCGTTCCACCAGAAGTAAACTTCGTAGTCCAGCGCGTATCCATTGGAGAACTCTATGCTCCGTCTCCATGCGTCCCCTCCTGCCGTGTAGCCGTTTCCAGTCCCGGGGTCGATGTCGATTCCGAAACCGTACGCCATTCCTCCGTTCTTAGTGTTGTTGGTCTCGATGGCAAGGTAGAGGTACTGGTCATCCCAGGAGACGTAGAACCTGCTGAGGTTGCCCATGTCAGTGCCTGTACCGGTTGTATCCTCTGCCGCCAGTTCGTTCTCGCTCCAGTCGCTCAGGTTTCCGTCTATTGTCTTGGGGGCGACGTAAACAACCGCCATGCTGGTAAATGTGTCCGTGTCGCCCCACTCGTTTCCAATGTTGGCGTAGTCTATGGCCTGATCAGCTGGTAGGCTGTCCACTGCAGAGCCGCCGCTCCCGGTAATCCATGCCATTACGGCTATCCTGTCGGGTTTCCCTCCGAGGGCGCTCCAGGGAATCTTTATCTCAATCGTTTGGAGGCCAGTGGTGGTATCCCCTGTGTAGGCAAAGCTCCCGCCAACGCTGGAGATGCCGTTGTTATCCCAGCCGCTGCCGGCCCAGGTGTTGAAGTTGCCGGCTCCCATTCCGCTGGCCTTGCTCCACCAGAAGTAAATCTCGTAGTCGGGGGCAAAGCCACCTGAGAATTCGACGCTTCTTCCCCAAGAGTCTCCGCCAGAGGTATAGCCGCTACCGGTTCCGGGGTCGATATCGATTCCTATTCCATAGGCAACGTCCCAGCTTTGGGTGTTGTTTGTTTTTATCGCGATATACAGATACTGTTCGTCCCAGGAAACGTACAGTCTGTCGAGGTTGGCTCCATCCAGTCCGCTATTCTGTCCGGTCGCTATCAGGTCTGAGGCCTTCCAGTCGTTTAAACTCCCGTCTATAATCTTGGTCCCATACATGGCACTGGCGAACTTTCCGAGGGGCACTAAACTGAACAAAAAAACAGCCATCAGTATAAGGGATACCGTTTTTTTCACACTAAACACCCCCGGTGATGTACATTCCCCATGGGTGTACTGTAATCACCGATAGTGAATACTTGGAGAAAAAGGTTTATATGCTTTTCTTTCCATATCACCGTTAGTGATAACAGAGGTGGTTGCCATGGTGAACTTCATATTCGGGATCCATAACCATCAGCCGCTTGGTAACTTTGGTTGGGTTCTGGAGGATGCCTACGAGCGCTCCTACAGGCCGTTCATGGAGATACTTGAGGACTACCCGAACATGAAGGTCGCGGTTCACATAAGCGGTCCCCTCCTTGAGTGGCTGGAGGAAAACCGGCCGGAGTACGTTAACCTCCTCCGCTCCCTCGTCAGGAGGGGACAGCTTGAGATAGTCGTCGCCGGCTTTTACGAACCTGTTCTGGCGGCGATTCCGAAGGAGGACAGGATAGAGCAGATAAAGCTCCTCAAAAACTTCGCCAGAAAGCTCGGCTACGATGCCCGGGGCGTCTGGCTGACCGAACGCGTGTGGCAGCCGGAGCTCGTAAAGAGTCTCCGCCAGGCGGGTATAGAGTACGTCATCGTTGACGATTACCACTTCATGAGCGCCGGCCTGAACAAGGAGGACCTCTTCTGGCCGTACTACACTGAGGACGGTGGGGAGGTTATAGCCGTCTTCCCGATAGACGAGAAGCTGCGCTACCTCATACCCTTCCGTCCGGTTGAGAAAACGATAGAGTACCTCCATTCCCTCGACGACGGTGATGAGAGCAAGGTCGCCGTTTTCCACGACGACGGCGAGAAGTTTGGCGTCTGGCCTGGAACCTACGAATGGGTATACAAAAAAGGCTGGCTCAGGGAGTTCTTCGACAGGATTTCAAGCGATGAGGGAATAAACCTCACCCTTTACTCGGAGTACCTTTCGAGGTTCAAGCCAAGGGGCATAGTGTACCTTCCGATAGCTTCATACTTCGAGATGAGCGAATGGTCCCTGCCCGCGGAGCAGGCGAAGCTCTTCGTCGAGTTCGTGGAGACGCTGAAGCAGCACGGGAAGTTTGAGAGGTACCGCGTTTTCGTCCGCGGCGGCATCTGGAAGAACTTCTTCCTCAAGTACCCGGAGAGCAACTACATGCACAAGAGGATGCTAATGGTGAGCAAGCTGGTGAGGGAAAACCCCGAGGCCAGGCACTTCCTCCTCAAGGCCCAGTGCAACGACGCCTACTGGCACGGTGTCTTCGGCGGCGTCTACCTCCCCCACCTCAGAAGGGCGGTCTGGGAGAACCTCATACGTGCGAACGGCTACGTGAAGATTGGAACCTTCGTTAGGGACATAGACTTCGACGGACGGGACGAGGTCTTTCTGGAGAACGAAAGCTTCTACGCGGTGTTTAAACCTTCCTACGGCGGGGCGCTTTTCGAACTCAGCTCAAAGAACAGGGCGGTCAACTACAACGACGTTCTCGCGAGGCGGTGGGAGCACTACCACGAGGTTCCTGAGGCGGCCACTCCTGAGGAGGGCGGAGATGAGGGCGTTGCGAGCATACACGAACTGGGTAAACAGATTCCCGAGGAGATAAGGCGCGAACTGGCCTACGATGGCCATCTGAGGGCCATCCTCCAGGACCATTTCCTCGACCCCGAGACTGCCCTGGACGAGTACCGCCTTGCGAGGTACCTGGAGCTCGGCGACTTCGTGAAGGGGGCCTATGACTACAGCATCTTCGATGGGGGCGTCACCCTGTGGCGCGATGGAAGGGTTTCCGGAAGGCCGACCAGGGTTGAGAAGTCTTTCCTGCTGGAGGAGGGCGGATTCAGGGTCGATTACACTGTGAAGAGTGATGCCAGGGCACTGTTCGGCGTTGAACTGAACCTGGCCGTCCACAGCGTCATGGAAGAGCCGGGGGAGTTCGAGGCTGAAAGCTTTGAGGTGAACGACCCCTACGGCATCGGAAAGGTGGAGATAGAGCTTGACAGGAAGGCAAAGGTCTGGAAGTACCCGATAAAGACCCTCAGCCAGAGCGAGGCCGGCTGGGACTTCATCCAGCAGGGTGTCAGCTATACCCTGCTGTTCCCCCTGGACGGGGAGCTGAGGTTCAGGATTAGGTTTAGGGAGCTTTAGGTTCCCCCAATTTTTTTGATTGGGAGGTCTGGGATGTTAAATTCGCCTCCCGAACAATTTCAACACGTTTTTTCCTATCGGATAGCGTTTTGAATCCAAGATACACAAGAAGGAGTACCCATCCGAGCGCCGAATATCTTCGCAGGGGTGCAAAGGGGTCCACGAACCTCCCCCGAAGCACCCCACTGTGAGTTATGGGCACCAAGGTTAGACCGGTTCTGTCGTTCCTCACCGGAAGTATTTCATCGTTGTCTATTTTTATATGCCAATGAGGATAGTACGCCTCGGAGATTTCCAGCACTGCGGGGGTATCCGCACTTACATACAGCGTGTATTCCCCATCCGCCCTATCCAGAACGGAGTACGTGATGTTTCTATCTTTTTTCGCGAGGTTTAGTATTAAATCCAGTTCATAGCTGGAGTTCCAGTACAGGGCATGGAAGAGGAGGTTTCCCCCGACTAGGTACACCCTCCCCTTACCCACGCTGATCCATCCCAGCAGCGTGCGGTTCCCCGAGCCTATAATGGTGCTCACGTTATCGAAGAGGGGACCGTACCACGGCATGCCTTGGTAGGTAAAGGGAGAGAATAACGAGATGTTGTATTCCTCTGAGTTAAGTCTTGAGCCGTTTATTATTTCCATGGTGGCGTTAATTCCGAAGAGCTCTCCGCTCCCTTCAGGTATCCACACAAGGGTGCCTCCGTCCCGTACAAATCTCCACAGCACCTCTTTCTCCTGTTCCGTGGGCTGGCCCGCGTAAATCACGCCGATGGCCGTTGGTGGGAACATTTTTACATTGACTGCATTTTTAACGTACGCGTAGTCCCTCGGCATCTCGTAGAACTTTCCCGCAAGCACAATCCGTACCGGCCTTGCGAAGCTCACGTTTGAGGAATAAACAACGCAGTTTCCAATCTCCGTCGTTCTGTGATAGCCTGCGGGTGCGAAATTGGTGCAGCTTATGAAGAATCTTATGGAGTATGCCCTGAGGTAAGGGGTGACGTTCTTCCCAGTCTCGGACAGGTACCACAGTCTCCACTCTCCATCCCCGGCGGGGTTGCCCTCATGGTACCGCCCATTCATCGTGAGCTTTGAACATAATGCCGGCAGATAGCTGTAGTAGGATGTTCCAGTTGGGGGATAGACCACGAACCTCCACTCATTGCCGGGGAATCCCCCAAGGAAGTCTCCCAGCTCTTTGATGTTTTCGGGGTATTCATGTATTCCGTTGAATGAGATAATGGCGGGTGTGAGCAGGATGAGGATCAGGCTGAGACCGGTGAAAGCTTTTCGGTTGAGATTGAGGTCTGATAAAGATTCCGCCGCCATGAGGGGAACGATCATGCAGACCATGTCCATCCATCTGTACGGGGGTATCATGGAAAGGATTGGAAGTGAGTGTATCCATGGGGTGGGGGAGTAGTATCCCATTGCCAGGTACGTGTAAACTGAAACCAGGAGTATTTTCACGGGGTCAACTCGCCGTCTGAGTACTCCGACCGCTAGGACTATTCCGGTTGCTATCAGAATGGAACAACCCACCGGCTCCTTGAATAAACTGGGGGAAATGCTGTATCCCGCGAACAACCATTTATTTTGGTAGATGTTCCAGAAGTGGGTCCAGTTCCTCTCGAACATGAATGGGAGGTACCAAAAGGCGGTGAGTGTTACGACCGCACCCCCCACCTTGAAAAAATTTCCCAGCGCGTTGATGTTATTTACCTTCTTACGGAGGAGTATCAGTGACGTGATGGTAAGCGGAACGAGTATTGAGTGATGGGTGAGTGAAACCACCGATATTGCCACTGCCGAGGCCAAGATGTACCTTTCCCTGTGTTCACTCATCCAAAAGATGGCCAGGAAAAACAGGGGCATGAGGTTTATTGAGTTCGCCCTCGGGAAGTTTCCCTCAATATAAGCTACACCCAGGCGCCACGGAAACAGGAGAAACAGAATCGGGGCGATGTACCTTTCCTTTCTCGTTGTTTCCAGGTAAAGATACATCGAAAACGCCCCAATGAATGATGTTATGGCAAGCGTTGCGGCGTACCCCCGCACATCGCTCCCGAGGAGCCTTCCGAGAAACGCTGCGGCAATATAAGAGGCCGGGGGATAAAACCTGAGGAATGGAAAACCCGCGTACCAGTCTTCAATCCAGGGTTCCCATCCGCTTTCCATGAGTTTATGAATCTTAAACAGGTGTCCAAGCCCGTCGCCCTGAAGGTCAGGGGGACTTGGAGCCAGGAATAGGGGCAGGAACTCAAGTACTGAAATTACGAGGAGGATCGCCACGTATATCCTTCTCATTTCGCTCCCCTTAGAATGCTTATCAGCTCAGCTATCCCCGGAACTGTTGCCGAGAAAACCCCATTCGTCCCGTCCCAGCCGATCCAGAGCCCCTCCCCTGCGCGGGAGAGTTTTATCTCTCCCCCTGGAACCCAGATAAACGCGTCTCCGTCGATTCTCATCCCCGGGACGATCCCCACCACGAGCGCTTTTCCAAGGTACTCGGTTAGGGACAGCATCCTCGTTAGGATTTCGGTGAATGCCTGCGCCTCGAACCAGATTACAACCTCTCCAGTGGTGTGGTCGTGAACCACCCTGCATCGATGTCCGTGGAGATTGAATTCTGCGGAATACCTTTCGGTGCTCTCAATCTCCACCCCTCCCCTTCCGAACTCCTTCGCGAACTTGCTGGGATGGGATGCCCCGATGATTTTTATTCCCGCCATTTCAACCGGCGGGTATTTATACCAAATCCCCTAAAACTCTTATGATGAAGCCCTCGCTGAAATTCCAGTCCGTGCTGTACCTGTACGCCCTCATGGTTATTGGATTGTCGTTGATAGTCCCCGCACAGTACATACTTGAGGCCATTCTCCTGTTCCTGTTCCTCATGGTATCATCGGGAGTTTTTTTCTACACCCTTCTCCTGGTTTCAACACGTCGTGAATATCCCTACAGTCCGAGGGAGGTTCCCAGGGGTTTCTTCGAGCCCGTTGTGTACGTGCTGATACCCGCCCACAATGAGGAGAGCGTCATTGAAAAAACTGCGGTAACGGTTCTTAACCAGGATTACTTCAACTTGAGGATTTTCCTGATAAACGACAACTCCACCGATGGAACGCTGGAGGTCATGAGGAAAATTGAGTCGTCCAACCCCGACAGGGTCGTGGTTATAAACGTTCCCCCACACAGGGGACGGAGCAAACCCCACGCCCTCAACTACACCCTGGAGGTTATAGAGAAGGCCTTTAACCGACCAGATTACATTTTCATCCTTGACGCGGACTACCTGATAGCCCCCAACACGATCAGACGGCTCGTTGGGATAATGGAGGGGGCCCCGAACTACATAATAGGGGTACAGGCCAACGTCAGACCTAGGAACTGGAATCGAAACTTTGTAACTCGCTTCATAACCCTAGAACGGCTCGTGGGTTTTAACGTTGCCATCGAGGGTGACCTCAAGCTCAGCGAGAATGGAAAGTACGGGGGAACCGTTGCCCTGCTCAGGTTCTCCCACCTCCTCCGCCTGGGCAAGTTTCGCGGGGATTCTGTGACGGAGGATACCGACCTCTGGGCAAGGGCTCTCATAGAGGGCTACCGCTTCTGGTACTGCCATTCGGTTGTCGGTTGGGAAGAGGCCGTTGAGACACTCAGGGACTACATCAAACAGCGCTCTCGCTGGGCTCAAGGCCACCTCCAGGTGATGCTTGATTACTACTGGCCCGTCCTGAGGAGCTGTTCCGGCATAACCGAAGCCTTCATAGAGCACTTCTACATGATGAGCTACCTCGTGCCTGTGTTCTGGTTTCTGTCCGTTCTCATCAACGGCTATCTCCTCTTATCCGGGGGAGTCCCCCTTCTGATTGCCAGACCGCGGCTCTTTCTGGCGGTTTCAGTGATAGCCTTTCTGGCCTTCTGGTTCTCCGTAGCCTACTCCAACTGGGTTGAGAGGAGCAGAACCGGCTTTGGGGTTCAGTGGTGGTTCGTTCTGGCGTATCCCCTCTACTTCATGATTTTCGTGGTTGCGGGTGTCGTTTACACCCTCCGGGGACTCATAAGGCTGCTCGTTGGAAAGTTCCACTGGGAGAAAACGAGGCGCTTCACTTGAACGGATCCTTGAGTGCGAGCCTGTCGAGTTCCCCGTTTATCGTCTCGTGGTATAGAACGGACGCCGCCTTGAGGTTCTCCACAGCCCCCTGAAGGGAGTGCTCAAAGACCCCCTTAAGGATTAGGGCGAGCGCTACGGGCGCATAGCCGCCCTTTAACAGATCAGCAACGATAAAAATGAGCCCTGTTAGAATGTGCAGAACAGCGTATCCCCCTAGGGGAGGGGAGTACCTGCTGAAGAAGCGCCAGTATACGGAAAAGCGGGTTTTTCTTATCTCATCGTGTAGCTCGGAGTACATCATGCCCGACGTGGTGAAAAACGCCGCCGCCGTCAGGTACGTTATGGCCGGGGCAGGCAGTCCTCTCAATGCGTACACGAACATCATGGAAAACGAAATCAGTGCTCCGGCCCAAAGAAATGCAATATACGCCCTCATAAATCTGAGAAACCTTCTTCTGAGCTTTGGAAACGTCACAACGACCCTCATCTGTTCACCTTGAACTCTATCGGTTCCTCCCTGCGCCAGAACCTGCAGAAGGAGCAGACCTCGCCGCTCGATGGCATTCCGCATATCCTGCACTCCCTCAGCTCCGTTTCCTGGAGCTCGGCTTCGAAGAGCTTCTTTTTGCGAAGGTAGCCTTTGACGAAGTTGATTTTAGTTCCCGGCCTCTTCTCCTCCATCTCGTTGAGTATCCCCTTGTACTCGATGGTTGGCGCCCCGATCGCGTGGGGGCATTCCTCGATGTGATACTCTATGCCGTTCGCCAGGGCGTAGGCGACGACCTCCCTCTCGGTCAGCTCGTAGAGCGGCTTTATCTTCTTCACGAGCTTTCCGTTGAACTGTGCCGGAGTTACCGGCCCCTGTTTGGCGAGGTACTGTGTGTTCCAGTTCATCAGGTTGGCAAAGATGAAGCTCGCCTCGTCGTCGAGGTTGTGCCCTGTGGCGACGGCATCGAAGCCGTTGTCGTAGGCGAACTTGTTGAAGATGTAGCGCTTGGTCAGCCCGCAGTAGGAGCAGGTCGGTCTTCTCGTCCTCACCTCCCCGATGCTCCTTCCGAGTAGCTCTTTGACGCGGACGATGTGTAGCGGAACTCCCAAAGCTTCGCACTGCCTCTTGGCGTACTCCTCGCTCTTCTCGGAGTACTCGCCGATGCCCAGGTTGATGTGGAGGCATTCGATGTCGTAGCCGAGCTTCTTGAGGACGTGGGCGGTGACGGCCGAGTCCTTCCCCCCGCTCACGACGACCAGAATCCTCTCGCCGGGCCTTATGAGCTTGTAGCGCTCTATGGTCCGCTTTACCTTTCTCTCGAAGTACTCGGTGAAGTGCTCCGGGCAGAGGTAGGTTCTCGGATAGTGGAGCTTGATGAAGGCCGGCCTCTCGCAGAACTTGCATCTCATCGGCATATTTTTCTTCACCCTGTCACAGTTCGAGTGTCCGTCCCTCCTCCTCAACTTGGGGGGATTTTAGCAGGAGGACTCTCCCATCGTCGTGGATTCTGATGACCCTTATAAATGATTCCTCCAGTATGGCCACATACCGCCTGTCCGCCAAGTCGAGGTTGACGAAGTAGAACGTCTTGCGGATTTGGTTTCCAAGGAAGGCATAGCCCAGGTTGGCCAGGGTGAGGATAAACCTCGGGTTGTTGCTGTGGAGCGGAATCATCTTCTCGGGGTTCATGAGGATAGAGACCGTCTTGGGATTCTTCTGATAGTACTCCCTGACGTTGGCCGAGAGACGGTTGAGGAATATTCCCGGATCCTTGTGGGGGTCGACTTCAAAAACCACTTCCCCCCAGCCGGAGTTTCCGCCCACTTTGATTCTCCGTATATTCTCTGGTATCCGGATGCCCGACAGCCGTAGCCATCTGAGAACGGGCATGATGGAGTCGAGAACGTCAACGATTAGTATTCTTTCCCATCCGTACGTCTCTCCGATAGTGTGGAAAATCAGAGGATAGGAGGATAACGACGTGTGTTCTACGAGGACATTCTCCCCCCATTCAACACGGTTGAGATATTCAGCAAGCCTCATTCCCCGCAGCCCCCGGACATTTTTTGAGCTTTAAATCATCCCCCACAACCTCTATCACGTAGTCCGAGTCCTCCTCCAGACCCTTTGTGAGGTACGCGGATGCCATATCAACGTTCAGGAACATGAAGCTCATTTTACCCCTGATGTCGAGGTACTTTCTGGTTATCGTTTCGAAGTACCTCTCCACCTTCGATGGATCCTCAAGGAACGTGAAGGTGAACTTCTCTATTCAAGTACCACCGTGTGATTTCTACTTCCCTTCGGGACCTTTCGCGCGATTCTGGCGTAGAGTGCCAGATGATACTCGAAGTCTTCCACAACGTCAATCTTCCCCAGAACGTTGCCAACGTCCACCAG